>JBFZEF010000160.1:0-4122 GCA_041307045.1 Halioglobus sp. | reverse complement strand
TGATGTCATCCACTACGTCACCCAGAGCCTCAACCCGAATTTCCCCGGCACCGAGCAACTGCGCCACGCGGAACTGGACGGCCAGACCCTGGTGCTCAGCGGCAAGGACCAGGTGGGCGGCGTCACCCGCTTCCACTCCCTGGTCTGGCACCGGGCCGGCGCCACCCCGGAATAAAAAAAGCCCGCGAATTGCGCGGGCTTCAACTGATTGGCAGGGGCTTTTTCCTGCCGATACATATTACTCGGCCAGGGAGAGAAGCCGACGCCTCGCGACAAACAGCAGTCCGAGCATGATCAGCACCAAAGCGTAAACTGGGGTTGTAGGAATCGGCGTAGCTGTAGGTGCCGGGGGTGGTCCAGAAATTGTCGGTGGTACCGTGCCTTCCGTATAATCCGCCTGCGTTCCCACAATGCCCAGCGACTGTTCGATCAGCGAACTTCCCCCAAAACTCGGATTGACATACATCTCCAGCGCGTACGATCCTGCGGCACCGACAGAGGCGGCGTCAGCACCGCCAAGGATGAACACGATGGTCGTCGGAACCGTCAATGGACTGGAGAAATTGAAGTAGATCTCGTCGGAATCTATGACAGAAATGGTTGTGCCACTGACGGATGAATCAAGCAGGGTGGTCGTACCGTTGGTGTACGGGTTGGGGGGATCCTGGGGATTGTAGTTAAAATACAGTTGATCGACGCCGGTCGTCGTCACGCCATCAACCGGAACCAGGTCAAATGAGTACTGGATTCGATTGTTTACCGTGTCGTAGGTGGACTGAAAATTTGTAATTGACGCAGAGTGACCGATGGTCGCGTACAGCATTGTCCCAAATAAAAATGCAGCCTTGAATAATAAATGTCGCATGAGCGCAAATCCCCTGTTTGAATTTTTTGATATAGCAAAACAGGGGGCATACTAACAAAAAATGTAGGGTTTTATCAACTCGCGTGGCCCGATCATCGCGAACCGGGTACCGACCGGTTTGGCCGCGAGTATTTACACCCGCCGCTGGCCGAAATAGCGCGGTTCCGAGTCGATCCCCAGCAGCATCCGGCGGATCATGTCCAGGCCGGCGGCGGCGACCATGGTCTGGAACAGGGTGCGCTCCACCGGCCAGCGCAGGCAGCAGCTGCGCAGCTCATCGCGGGAGCCCCAGGCCAGCCAGACCGTTCCGACGGGCTTGTCCGGGGTGCCGCCGTCCGGCCCGGCGATGCCTGATACCGCAATTGCGTACTGGGCCGCCGCGCGCTCCAGGGCCCCCAGCGCCATCTGCCGCACCACCGGCTCGCTCACCGCGCCTTCCTGCGCCAATACCTGCGCGTCCACGCCCAGCACCGCCTGCTTGATGCTGTTGGCGTAGGTGACGAAGCCGGCGTGAAACCCGTCGGAGGAGCCGGGGATGCGGGTGAGCATCGATGCGATCAGGCCGCCGGTGCAGGACTCGGCGGTGGTGAGGGTGGCGCCGCGCGCGCGCAGCAATTCCAGCACCCGGGCCGCGAGGGTGATATCGCCCTCGCCGATAATGTGGTCGCCAAAGAGCTGCTCTAGCTGCTCCCGACAGCGCGCCCGCGCGGCGCTCGCCCCGTCGCTGTTGATGCTGAGCTTGATTTCCATCTGGGGCGCCCCGGCGCGAAACCCCAGTTCCACCTCCGCCGGCCAGTCGCTGATGCCGTCGCTGATCATCTGCTGCGCGGTGGACTCACCCAGGCCGAAGGTTTGCAGGCGCAGGATGCTGCGCTCCAGGGGTCGGTCAAGGCGCCGGGCCAGGTCCGCGACGATACCGTCGAGCATGGCGGCCAGCTCCCCGGGCACCCCCGGGGTACAGATCACCCGGCAGTTGCCCACCAGCATTTCGAAACCCACCGCGCTGCCGATGGGGTTGGGGACTATGGTGGCGCCGGTGGGCAGCATGGCCTGCTTCAGGTTGGCGGCGTTCAGGGGCAGGCGCCGGCGCCCGCACCAGTCCTGCAGGTGGGCCAGCGCCACCGGGTGCTCCTCGAGGCCCACCCCGGTCACCCTGGCCAGCACTTCCGCCGTGAGGTCGTCCACGGTGGGGCCGAGGCCGCCGTTCACTATCACCAGGTCCGCAGCGGCGGCCATGGCTGCCAGCTCGGCCCTTAACAGCCCGATATCGTCGCCCACCGTGACCTTGCGGTGCACGCTGATTGCCAGCTCTCCCAGGCGCCGCGCGATCAGCGCCGAATTCGAGTCCACGGTGTCGCCACTCATGATCTCGTTGCCGGTCAGCAGCAGTTGTACTCTCAGCTCGGGCCCAGCCATGGCATTCTCCGGTCTCGCGGGGGGAGCAAGCATAGCCGCAATGCCTGGTCCCGGGCAAAGTGGGATAGACTCGGGTCGGACAGATTCGCTGCGCAACGCAACAACGGCCCGGTTAAGGAGATGCGTCATTGGCCCCCATGAGCTATTGCCCGGAGTGTGGCGCCAGCCTCGAGCGCCGCGTGGTGGCAGGCGAGGTGCGCAAACACTGGTTTTGCCGGGCCTGCCAGGCGCCGCGCCACGACCACCCGCTGCTGGTGGTGACCTGCTTTGTCGCCTGCGGGCAAAAGTTGCTGTGGGTACAGCGCGAGCTGGAGCCCAAGCGCGGCCTGTGGGCGATTCCCGGCGGTTTCCTGGAGAGCGGTGAAACCCTGGCCGAGGGGGCGGCCCGGGAGCTGGGGGAGGAGGCGGGTATCTGGTTGCCGCCGCAACAACTTGAGCTCTACATGACGGGCTCGATTACCTTCATCAACCAGGTGTACGTCGCCTTCCGCGCCGCGGTTGACACGCCGGATTGCGCCCCCGGTGCGGAGTCGCGGGCCTGCGGGTTTTTCTCCCGGGAGGACTGTCCCTGGGACGAGGTGGCCTACCCGGAGGTCAATGACTCCATCCGGCAGGTGTATGCCGACCTCGCCAGAGGCTCGTTCGGCGTGTGGGAGGCCCAGATGAGCGCGCAGCGCTACGAGTTGCGCGAAGTGTGCCAGGAGTCGCGCCGGGGCGACCAGCCTGGTCGGGCCCAGCCGTAACCTTCAGCAGCGCCTGACTACAGCGGGTTGCAGTTTTCAATGATCACCCGGCCCTGCAGGACATCGCCCCGCGAGTACTCGCGGAACTCACAGGTGTTGGTGGCCGGATCAAAACTCTCGATCCACAGATGATCGTCTTTCCAGGTAACGCCCAGATGGCGATGCCCGTCGGGTACCGAGACTTGCATCACGCCTCCCCAGCGCTTGACCAGGATCTGCTGGAAGTGGAAATAGTACGCTGCAGCACCGACGAGACCGAACAGCGCCGCAACCACCACCGCGGCGCGCCAGTATTTGAGCAGACTGCCCACTATCCACAGCACCGCGGCCATCGCGGCGATTACAATTATCCAGTACAGGTACGTCGTCATTCCAATATCCTACTAGAACCCCCCGTGCGCTTCCATGTGCGCCAGTTCCTCGGGGCTCGAGGTCCGGCCCAGGATGGCGTTGCGGTGGGGGAAGCGGCCGAAACGCGCGATGACCTCACGATGCGCCACGGCGTACCGCAGGAAATCGCCAGTGGCCTGCGCGCCGCTGCTGCCTGCCAGCTCGGTGAACAGGCGTACCGATTGCTCCTGCACGGCCAGGTCCTCGCAGTGCTCCAGCGGCAGGTAGAGGAATACCCGGTGGATCGCCGGCAGCGCCAGGTGCCGTCCGCCTGCAATCGCCGCTTGCGCCGCGGCCAGGGCCTTGCCGTCACCGGCGAATGCCCCGGGCGTGCCGCGAAAGACATTGCGGGTGAACTGGTCCAGCAGCAGGACCAGGGCGATGAGGCCCTTGTCATCTCCCGCCCAGTGGTCGAATTCGCCGGCGAGGCCGCGGGGCACCAGGCCACCGAAGCGGGCGGCCACGGCGGCGTCAAACTCTGCGCCGCCGCTGAACCACAGCCGCTGCTGCGCGGGTGCGGCCAGGCCGGCGGCATCCAAAGCGCCGAACCAGAACTGGTGAATGGCGGCGATATCTGTAGTCACGGTGGCAAATTTTCCTTGATTCAAACCTGCCTGCAGCTAAACGGCGCGGGCATCGTATGTTAACGTACGCCTCCCTTTGAACCAGCATATCTTTATATGTTTATTGCTTTTTGTAGGGATTTAG
>JBFZEF010000159.1:0-2734 GCA_041307045.1 Halioglobus sp. | reverse complement strand
ACTAATCCCGGTAATAGTACTGGCGAGTTTTCCCTACACCCTGCCCGAATACACGCCGGTGCCTGACATCGCCGAAGGGCCACTTTTGGCACTCAAGTTCGATCGCGAGTACCCCGATATGGTGGGCATGACCGCCTGGGCCCAAGAGCAGCCCTCTGACTCGCCACTGGTGGAGCAGTACTTGGCCGGCGGCCCGTTGGTGACAGCCGAGGCGCTGGCCCCTGGCGCCAGCGCAGAGATGATCCGCGCCGGCGGCGCTTCGGATGAGATGTGGGTGCGGTCTGAGGGAGGGACGGCGCTGCGTTTTTATACCTACTATTTCCCCGGTTGGCGGGTCTATATCGACGGAGAGCGCCTGCCTGATTCGGAATTGCGGCCTGAAACGGCCTACGGGCTGCTGACCGTGGACGTGCCACCCGGCGAGCACCGGGTCCTGTTGCGGTGGGGGGATACGCCGGTACGGGCGGCGAGCAAGGCTATCACTGTTGCCTGCCTCGCATTGGCGCTGGCCTCGATGGCCATCGGCTCAAGGCGGTCCGTTACAAGGCTGACCGCCGACCGCAGCCATTCTGATTTTGGTGTGCGGGGCGTTCGGTAAGGGAGCCAAGCAGCTCTTAGCACGTAAGCGAAAAGGCGTGAGGTGCGAGATTTTGGCCTTCTGGCCGATGATGGCCGGTAGAGGAACTGTGATCGGGCTGAACAAGCGTGATAATAGGCTGAGTTGAGGTTCAACAGGCAAGCAGTATCGGCCCTCAGACTACGGCGCACTTGATCAGGCGCGGCGGCAGGGCTAGCTGATGCAGTGCAGTGTATCGGGTCAGACAGGTCCGACTTCCAGTTGCTCGGCCATGAAAGTGATCATCGCCTCCCAGCTTTGGAAGTACATGTAGCGAGTGAGCGCACGCAGATCATTGAAAAAGTTGCGCCGCGCACCCAGCGCCTTTCGAATTGCCTGATATACGGCCCAGGTCAGATGCAACGCGCTGTGAAACAGGAAGGCCAAGAAAAGCAGGGTGAGCAGCAACATAGACAGGTGCTGTTGGCCGTGACCGAAGTTGTGCTCGAACTCATAGCCCTGGTTCTTGAGCACATTGAACCCCTCGTTCTCGACCTTCCAGCGAGCCCGCCCGGCATCTGCCACCGCCTCGACCGTCTCTGGGGTCAATGCGT
This sequence comes from Halioglobus sp., assembly GCA_041307045.1. GTDB lineage: Bacteria > Pseudomonadota > Gammaproteobacteria > Pseudomonadales > Halieaceae > JARRPM01. The sequence goes on along the minus strand of JBFZEF010000159.1, from coordinate 1,564 downwards.
GGCTGGTAATCCATGCACTATGGTAGAGTTGCTCCCCTGTGCGGGCGTGAATGACCGTCACCTCGCACCAGTTGACCCGCATGACATCTTTCCCCGTGCGTAGCGGTAGATCTTCGACCCAGTGATAGCGCCACTCCTCATAGTGGTGCCCGATCCAGCGCCGAGCAGTGTGCGTCTGATGGGCGTCTTTGACTTTGGTCAACAGATCAAGCTCTTGATACAGTGTCGAGTGAGACTCGGGCTTGCAGGTCAAAATGAAGTGAAACCTGTGCTCCCGCAACAGCTCGCACAGCGGCTGATGGCTGTGCAGATCATCGGTCAGGGCTGTAACCGACCAGTCCTCGAATCGTTCGGCATTGCGAGTCAGCCAGCGCTTGATAGCTTGTTGCTCACAGTCCTGCTTGTCGTGCCCATCCTGAGGGGTGACGAATTCCGGCTCCAGGGCCAAGACATGTGGCTGCCCGGGAGCGCTTACTACGGCGGCCAGTACCGTGTGTGCGTAGGAGGTGCCGCCTTGACACTCGTACACCGTGCATTGATCGCAGTGGATCTTTTCAGAACTAAAGAAGCGGGTGCCATCGAATGAGATCAGCAGGGTCCCGGCCACGTGCCGATAGGACTCCAGATTGCCACTGGATTCCACCAGACGAAAGATGTCCCAAAACGGCTCGCGCAAGTAGCTGGGGGCAACCGGGTCGAGCAGGTTGCGGGTCTGTCCGTCGCTAGGGATGTTCTCGATCCCAAACAAGCTCTTGGCGTTGTCCCGTCCGTGTTGTTTCCTCATCTGCTCTTGGTAGGCCAAGAAGCTGGGGGACTGCAGGCAAAAGACGGCAAAGGCGCCCAGCCCGGCATCCACGAGACTGTACTGGGTGTTGAGGCCCGTTCGGTGCTCAGGAATGACCTCTAGGCTCCGGCGCAAACTGGCCAACATATCTTCAAACTTCACACGCTCCGGCATTCGCCACTGCTCCTATGTCTCCATCATTCTCGCTTCCTCGCCTCGCCACCCTGAATTATACCACATGTTCCATATTGAGAATGGCTGCCACTTGCTTGCGGCCTCACGGTCTGCTGCCTGTCGCTTGCCGCCCGCACGAAAATCTGCTATACTGTGACCAGACGTTGACAGTTTCCGGCGGAGAGCGGCAATGAGCGGCGAGAAGATTCTGGTCGTAGACGACCGGCGCGAAAACCTGCTGTTCCTGGCCAACAGTATCCTGCGCCCCGAGGGATACAAGGTTGTAACCGCCATGGACGGCAAGGACGGGCTGGACAAGGCGTTGGCCGAGCAGCCAGACCTGATCATCATGGATTTAAAGATGCCCCGCATGTCGGGCCTGGAGGTACTGGTTGCCCTGCGCAAGGCGAACTGTGATACCCCGGTGATCCTCACTACCTTCTACGGCTCTGAGCAGGCGGCCATCATGGCCTTTCGCCAGGGCGTCAAGGATTACATCATCAAGCCCTACGAAGTCAAGGAGATGCTCGATGCGGTCGAGCGGGCGCTGGGCGAGCAGCGGCTGCGCCGCGAGACGATGGGCTTGAAGGAAGGGGTTGAGGTTAG
>JBFZEF010000156.1:0-4199 GCA_041307045.1 Halioglobus sp. | reverse complement strand
CACTTGTTGTATCTGAATAGTCGTGACAACTATCCCAACAAGTGCCCACACATCTGTCTTCATTTGACTGTTAAACAACACCCTACCGCCAGGGAAAGGGTCTCGCTCTTGGGCATAGCCCTGACCGAGGAGGCGCATTATACGGATCGAACCTCCCCCTGCAAGGGCTTTTACAGAAATATTTCACGGTCTCTGAAATGCGCTTTGCTGCCGCTCAATTATCGACCAGAACTGGCCTTCAGTGCGGTAACTCGCTACGACAAAAACGGCTTCCCGACGGCCGCCGACTGTCAAGCTCGTCGGCGCTTACGCCACTTCATGAACTGTGACAGCGGCCCTGAAGCCGCATAGGCGAGGAACGCGAACAGCAGTACCCGCGGTGGGTCCAAGGTAACAAGACCGAATACCAGCACCATCGCGATCATGACGGCAAACGGTACCCTGCTGCGCAAATCTATGGTCTTGAAACTGTAATAGGGGATATTGGCGATCATCAGGAAACCGACAACAGCAGTCAGCAGGCCAACCGCGATCGCCAACTCTAGAGGCAGCGCGGTGCCCACCAGGCCCGCCTCAAAACACACCCAAACCACACTGGCGATAATGCAGGCAGCTGCAGGGCTGGCCAGGCCGGTAAAGAACTGTTTGTCAGCGGTATCGATCTGGGTGTTGAAACGCGCCAGGCGCAGGGCGGCGCAGGCAACATAGATAAACGCCACGCTCCAGCCAAACTTGCCCAAATCGCCCAGTGCCCAGCTGAAGATCACCAGCGCCGGCGCGACGCCGAAGGAGACCATGTCGGAAAGACTGTCGTACTCGGCACCAAATTTGCTGGAAGTATTGGTCAGGCGGGCGACGCGACCATCGAGCCCATCGAACACCATAGCCACGAATATGGCCATCGGCGCTGCTTCGTAATTCCCGCGCATCGCGGCGATAATGGCGTAAAAGCCGGCGAACAGCGCGCCGGTGGTGAACAGGTTGGGCAGCAGGTAGATCCCGCGGTGGCGGATAGTTCGCCCGTTGATAGATTCTTCCTCCTCGTGCTCATCCACCAGCAGGACGAGACCGGGCGCAAGCCCCCCGGGCTGTGTTTCCTTACCTGTCTCTGGATGAGCCTTATGCCCATCAGCCACTGCGCCCGGTTTATCCATAGCAACCACCACCTAAAAAATGCCCACCTATACTATCAAACCTGTACCCCATAGGTATGCCCCGCCACATCCCACAGGGATTTCACCAAGGGGCTCAGAAGTCGCTGCTTCAGGCTGCACAGCCCGATCGTCAGCGGCGGCAGGCCAGCGGGGAGCGCGACCTGGCGGACCCGGGGGGCCAGGCCGCTGGCCTCGACCACAAGTTCGGGGGCAATCCCGACACCCAGCCCCAGGCTTACCATGGCCACAATAGCTTCATGCCCGGCCACCTGGGCGTAGACCCTGGGGCGAATGCCTCGCTCGCGCAACCAGGCGTCCAGGATCTCCTTGGTAATCCCCCGCTCGGGCACAATGAACGGGATGCTGGCCCAGTCATAGCCGGGAGACGACGTCTCCCCCGCGTCCACCAGCTGGCGCACGGCACACTCGGCGGTCGGCGCCCACAGCTGCAGGGGCGACTCCAACAGGGGCAGGAAATCGAGGCGTTGCGGCAGCTGCGCGGGGCGCCCGCTGACCGCCACATCATCCTGGCCGGTCAGCACGCGGCTGACGCCGTCAGCCTGGTCGCCGGTATGCATCATGATTTCCACCGCGGGGTGGGCCGACCTGAAGGCCTCCAGTATGGGCGCCAGCACCCTGTAGCTCGCCGTGACCGAGCAGAAGAGGCTGACTTCACCCGCCAGCTCTTCCTCGCTGCCGAGCTTGCGGCGCAGGCGCTGCCAGTCGGCGATCGAGCGCCGGGCGTACTCCCGGAATTCCCGCCCGGCCCCGGTGAGCCGGACCCTGCGGTTATCCCGCTCCAGCAGCGGCTGGCCCAGTTCATCCTCGAGGCGCTGCAGGGTCCTGCTCACGGCAGACACGCTCATATGCAACAACTCGCCGCTGCGGCTGAAGCTCAGGGTTTCCGCCAGCGAGAGAAAGACGGTCAGGGCCCGGGTATCCACAAGTCTCCTATTGTTGCGCAATTGGCAACACAATATTACCAATATAGCGTTTTACGCAATATATAGTTTCGCGTATGGTGTGCCCCGATATCGCAAACCCACACCCCTGAGGAGTCTCACCATGGCACAGAATTACTTCAACAGCCTTCCCCTGCGCCTGCAGCTGCAGCAACTGGGCAAGTGTCGCTTTATGGACCGCTCCGAATTCGCCGATGGCGTCAACAAGCTCCGCGGCAAGAAGATGGTCATCGTCGGGTGCGGCGCCCAAGGCCTGAACCAGGGCCTCAACCTGCGCGACAGCGGACTCGACGTCGCCTATGCCCTGCGTGAGAGCGCCATCAGCGAAAAGCGCCAGTCCTGGAAGAATGCGAGCGAAAACGGCTTCAACGTGGGCACTTACGAGGACTTGATTCCCGGCGCAGACATGGTGCTCAACCTGACACCCGACAAGCAGCACACCAGTGTGGTCAAGCAGATCATGCCGCTGATGAAGAAGAACTCCTGCCTGGCCTACTCCCATGGTTTCAATATCGTGGAGGAGGGCATGAAAATTCGCGAGGACATTACCGTCATCATGGTTGCCCCGAAATGCCCCGGTACCGAGGTACGCGAGGAGTACAAGCGCGGCTTCGGCGTGCCCACCCTGATCGCCGTTCACACTGAAAACGACCCCCGGGGTGAGGGCCTTGAGCTGGCCAAGGCCTACGCCGCCGGCACGGGCGGGCACCGCGCAGGCGTACTGCAGTCGTCGTTCATCGCGGAAGTAAAATCAGACCTGATGGGCGAGCAGACCATTCTGTGCGGCATGCTGCAGACCGGCTCAATCCTGTGTTTCGACAAGATGGTGGAAAAGGGCATCGATCCCGGTTACGCCTCCAAACTCATCCAGTATGGTTGGGAAACCGTGACAGAGGGCCTCAAGCACGGCGGCATCACCAATATGATGGATCGCCTGTCCAACCCGGCGAAAATCCGTGCCTTTTACCTCGCCCAGGAGTTGAAAGACATCATGCGTCCGCTCTACGAGAAGCACCAGGATGACATCATGACCGGACATTTTTCCAGAACCATGATGGAAGACTGGGCGAACGACGACGCCAACCTCTTGAAGTGGCGCGCCGCAACCGCGGAAACCGCGTTTGAGAAGGCAACCAACACCTCCAGGCAGATCAGCGAGCAGGAATACTACGATCACGGCATCCTGATGGTAGCCATGATCAAGGCCGGCGTGGAACTGGCTTTCGAGACCATGGTATCGGCAGGTATTATCGCGGAGTCGGCATACTACGAGTCGCTCCACGAGACCCCCCTGATCGCCAACACCATCGCGCGCAAGAAACTTTACGAAATGAATGTTGTGATTTCAGATACCGCAGAGTACGGTTGCTACCTGTTCGACCACGCCTGTCGCCCGCTGCTGGCTGACTTCATGAGCAAGATTGACGCCGATGTTATCGGTCGCGGCATGGAAGGGGACAACGGGGTCGACAATGCGGAACTGATCGCGGTTAACGACGCGATTCGCCGGCACCCGGTAGAGAAAGTAGGTAAGACTCTGCGTGGCCATATGACCGCGATGAAGCGAATTGTCTGAACGGCACCGCTCCGGGAGCTCAACCCGGGATGGCTTGCGCAGGCAACTGCTTTCAGTTCGAATGTAATCAACCGCTGCCCGCGCAAGGGCACTGGGCAGTGGTTATGGCATAAAAGGACGCGGCATGAATTCCCCATCAAACCGAGAACTGCAGGACGCCGGCACCGACCCCCACTGGGATGCCGCCCTGAGCGCGCAACTCTACGGCATCAACAGCTGGGGAGCCGGTTATTTCGGTATATCCGCTGAAGGCGAAGTCCAGGTCAATATCGATGTCGAGGGCACACCGGTAGCGGTAAGCCTGATGGAGATCGTGCGGGGGATGCATGACCGCGGCCTGCACATGCCTGCCGTCCTGCGCATTCGCAATGTGCTCGATCACCGGATTGAGGTTCTCAACAAATCATTTGCCAAGGCGATAGCCGACGGCGGCTACCGCAACCACTATCGCGGCGTCTACCCGATCAAGGTGAACCAGCAGAGCCACGTGGTGGAGGAGATCGCCGA
>JBFZEF010000155.1:0-2648 GCA_041307045.1 Halioglobus sp. | reverse complement strand
ACGAGGTGCTCGATGGAGTTGCCGCTGAGGGCCACGCCCAGTGCCAGCAGCAGGGCGCGGTTCTCCCCGCTGGCATCGCCGCCGCTGGCACTGCGCTCCAGGGCCAGCTCAAACAGGGGCTGCAGCAGGCGGTCAAGGGCCACCTCGCCACGGCCGAGGGACTCGGACAGGCGGGCGATTTCGCTGTAATAGACCAGGACCCGCTGGCGCTCCTGCTCCGGCAGCAACAGGTCGCGGCCGCTGGCCTGGAGACGCTTCGCCAGGCCCGATTGCCACTGGTAGACGAGCTGCAGGTACTGCGGCAGGATCCGCACCTCCTGCAGCGCGGTCATCAGGTCGCGGTACTCCGCGGAGCGCCTGCGCAGGTAGTCGTCGGCAGCGCCCCGCAGGGGAGCGAGCAGCCAGCCCGGTACCGGGGTGGCGCCGAAGCGGAGCTCCTGCAGGGCCAGGCGCTGGCCATCCTCCTGCAGCACTGCCGAGAGATTCAGGAACTTGCCATTCGCGCCGGGTAGCGCGAGGGTATAGTTGAGCTGCCCCCTGCCAGCGCCCAGCGCCACCTGCGCGCGCTGCTGCTGCGGGTAGGGCAGTACCGAATCGAGCATCAGGTTCAGGTCGCGCTCGCTGACCTGCAGTCGGCGAATCTCGCCGTCCTGCAGTTGCCGCGGGTCGAGTTGCTGCAACAATGCCTTGATCCTGCCAACGTCGCCGTGGCGAATGCCGCCCGCCTCGATCACCAGTGGCTGCGGCTGAATCGCCGCGACCAGCAGCAATGCAGGCCCGCCCAGGAGCAGCGGCACCAGCAGCAGTAGCGCAATGAAAAAGAATCTAAGCATCGAAAATGTCCCGCCCTCGGCAAACCGGCCGGTTCATTGTCGGCATTTTGCGGCTGGATACCAGCGTCAGTGGGCGGGATTTTCGTAAATCACATAGATTTTCCGGGTGGTCTCCAGCACTTCCCACTCGCCTTCAAAACCGGCGGGAACACAGACCTTGTCGCCCGGCGCGAGCGCCATTTCATTGCCCTGCAGGTCACGCAGGGTCGATTTTCCCGAGAGGATATGAAAGTACTCGTTCTCGGTGTACTTCACCCGCCAACAGCCGGGTTCCGCCCCCCACTCGCCGGCGAAAAAGCACCCGTCCGCCTCGAAGTGCAGGGTGTTGTGTTGTTGCGGCCGCCCTTTCACCAGTCGCTCGGCCGGAGTAGGGTAGTATTCCGTAGCTGCCTTGCTGGTGGCAAAGCTGACGATGTCGGCGAGAGTTTTGGGCATGCTCAGGTCCTGGATAGTTGGGGCTGGTTTACGGCGCATATGTGGCAGGCGTCGCGCCTGGAACAGGTTAGCACTCTATACCTCGAACCCGGAAGACAGCGCGTGTACCGCGCCTGGCGGCTAGATAGAGATGGCAGCGTTGCGGCAATTGTAGAATAATCGAGCGCAACGGGACCATTTGTTGCAGCGTGCTTGTTTCAGGTCAACGCAAGCAGGTATAGGGTCGAATAAACTAAGTGAGTAATTGGTGTAACGCCGCGGTTGAGCGGCTTGTTTCAGTCAGGGGGTAATTCCCCATTGCAGAGAATCAGGGAGATGGACAATGGCTAAGGCGGCAAGTGCAGGAAAATCAAGGTCTTCAACAAAGACGAAGCGGGGCGGGCTGGATCTGGGCAAGTTCCTCGAGGAAGTGAAGTTCGGCACTTTCAAGCTGGACGACGTGCTTGAGGGCACCAACAAGAATCTGCAGGCGATTGCAGATGCCAACCGGGCGATCGTCGATGGCTATGTCGACATCGCCAAGCGGCAGTTCGATATGCTCAAGGATTTGCTTGATGACCTGAAAAAGGTGGGCGCCGAGCGTTCAGCCGTGGCCAAGGAACTGCGCAAAGTCGTCGAGCAGGCCAGGAAGGATGTAAAGGCACTGCAGAAAATGGCCAGCAAAACCAACGCAGCGGCGCAGAAAATCGTCAAAAGGCGCTCCGATGCCAACCTCAAGGCCTGGAAGAAGCTGGTAGCCGATGCCAGGAAGGCCCTCGGCGGCAAGGTAGCCACGCCCAGGAAGGCCGCCGTCAAACGGCCGGCGGCGAAGAAAAAGGCCGCAGCCAAAAAGAAACCGGCAGCCAGGAAAAGGCCGGCGGCCAGGCCCAAGGCTGCGGCAAGCGCCGGCTAGCAAACCCCCGGAAGTTGCGGCAGGGCCCGGTCGGGGATCCGCATGGATCCCGAACCGGGGTTTTCCTGCAGGCGGCAGCGTACGGCACGACATCGTGTGTTTGCCCTTGCTTTGACCTGACGCAAGGACAGGAGCCTGAAAGGTTGTCAGCATGACGAGGTTGCAGGTAACCACCTCACGCCGCCCGTCGTGGCCAGGAGATGATGTATGGCTTCCCCTAAAGCACCGCAAACAGATTCCACAGTCGTTAGTATCGGCACCAGGCTGGGCCAAGCCTTCGACACAGCGGAAGCCCGCATTCGCGAGCTCGCCTACCAGCTGTTCCTGGGGCGCGACCCGGATGAAGGCGACGCGCTGACGGACTGGTTCGATGCCCAGATGCGGGTGCTGACCCCAATCGACCTGCAGGTAAAGGACCAGAAGAAAAATGTGGTGGCAGAGGCGATGCTGACCGGCTTCAGCCCAGAGGAGATTGAGGTGGAGGTGAG
>JBFZEF010000154.1:0-3956 GCA_041307045.1 Halioglobus sp. | reverse complement strand
CCATAAATAAACCAAGAGAAAAAATCATACCCTACAACAAGCTAAACCTAAAAGCCCTCCCGCTCTACCAGACACCACACGGGTATGAACTCCAGCAGGGGAACCAGGTCGCCCTGGGCCAGCAGGATAGGCACTCTCACAACCCGCACATCCATGGTGGCGGTGACATCGGTGTTGTGCAGCAGCCTGGTCAGGGGGTCTCCCGGCACTACCCGCTGCAGCTGTAACAATATCTGCGCGTAGGCGGAGCGCTGCTGCAGGATCCCGGTGTTGGTGAGACACGCCGCGACGATCGCCAACATGGCGGGCATGGCGATGTCGATGCTATGGGTCAGCTCGATCACTGCCAGCATTGCCGCCAGGGGGGCGTTGAGAGTGGCTGCCATCGCCGCGGCCATACCGATGGCTATGTACAGGGGAAGGTCGGAGGCGAGCCCAGGCTGCAATAGATGGGCAGCGCTGCCCACCGCGCCGCCAATGCAGGCGCCGATCAGCAGGCTGGGGCCTATAAGGCCCACCGGAAGGCCCGCGCCGCAGCTCACGGCGGTGGCCAGGATCTTGCACAGTGCCAGCAGCAGTAGCGTGCCGAGCAGCAGCTGGTTGTCGAGGATTCGACCGAGGGAATCGTAGCCCAGGCCCAGCACTTCCGGCATGGCCAGGGCTATGGCGCCGGTAAAACAGCCCGCGAGGGCGAAGCGTATGGCCACGGGCCAGTGGGAGTATTGCGCGGTAAAGCGCAAAACCCGGACGAACAGGGCTGCCGCCGCCCCGCAGGCGAATCCCAGTAGCAGGATATAGGGCATCTCCCAGAGGGAGTTCAGCTCCACCATGGGGATGCCCAGCAGGGCTCCATCGCCGCCGGACAGCAATCGGCTCACGGCGGATGCCGCCACCGCCGCCAGCAGCACCGGAATGAAGCCTGCCACGGTGTACTCCGCGACGATAACCTCCATCGCGAAGATTACCCCGGCCAGCGGCGTGTTGAAGGCGGCGGCGATACCGCCGGCGGTACCGCAGGCGATCAGGGTGCGCAAGCTGTTGCTGGGCAGGGCCAGGGCCTGGCCCAGCAGGCTGTTGATAGCGGCGCCCAAATGTACCCCCGGCCCCTCCCTGCCGCCTGACTGGCCCGTGCCCAGGGCAAAGGCGCCGGCGCCGAACTGCAAGAGGGCATTGCGCAGGGGCAGGGCGCCGTAGTGGGAGTGCATCCGGCTGATCACATGGACGATACCGGTTTCCCTGTCAGCCGGCTTCAGCAGCATATAGAAGGCGCCCAGAACGCTGGCGCCCGCGGCCGGAAGTGCGAAGGCCATCCAGCGCGGAAGGTCCTCGAAGCCCTCGCCATCACCGCCCACAGCGAACATCCGGGCCACAGCGCGGATGGCCAGCTCGAACGCCAGCACCACCAGCCCCGAGGCGACACCCCCAACGACACCCAGCACCGCGTAGGCCATGGCCGAGTCGTGGTTGGCAAGATAGCGCCGGTAGTTTTTGAGCGACTCGCGCACGCGTAACAGGGCTCATTGCAAAAAAAACAATATTACCAGTTATCTCGCCTGCCATTGCTTTTATACTGGCGCTCCCCTGGCGGCGCATTTTGCCAACGGGTTTGCAGCATCGAGTCGACGAAATCTGGACAGGGAAATGGTAAAAATTGGCATTGTCGGCGGTACCGGCTACACCGGTGTCGAGCTGCTGCGCCTGCTGGCTTCACACGAGCGGGCACGGGTGGTCGCCATAACCTCGCGTGCCGAGAGCGGGCGCAGGGTGGACGAGCTGTTTCCCAACCTGCGCGGTCACTACGACCTGGCATTCTCCGAGCCGGGCGTGGACGAGCTGGCGGCCTGCGATGTGGTGTTTTTCGCCACCCCCCACAATGTTGCCATGAACCTGGTGCCACAGTTGCTGGCCGCCGGCGCGCGGGTGATCGACCTGTCAGCGGATTACCGCCTGCGGGATGCCGCCCTGTGGTCGCGCTGGTACGGCGAGGCGCACGCCAGCCCCGAATGCCTGGAGGAGGCGGTCTACGGATTGCCAGAAGTCAACCGGGCGGCCATAGCGGGTGCCAGGCTGGTAGCATGCCCCGGCTGCTACCCAACTGCGGTGCAACTGGGCCTCATCCCCCTGCTGGCCCACAAACTGGTGGACCTGGAGCACCTGATCGCCAGCGCCGCCTCCGGTGTCAGCGGCGCCGGGCGCCAGGCGAAAATCGACAACCTGCTGAGCGAGGCCGCCGACAGTTTCAAGGCATACGGCGTCAGTGGCCACCGCCACCTGCCGGAGATCGAGCAGGGCCTGGCGGATGTGGCCGGCCAGCCGGTGAGCGTGACATTTGTACCCCACCTGCTGCCTATGATCCGGGGAATTCATGCGACCCTGTATGCGCGACTGCTGGGTGACGCCGGGGATTTACAGGCACTTTATGAAAACTGGTACGCTGACGAGCCGTTCGTCGATGTGCTGCCGGCCGGCATGTTTCCCCAGACCCGCACCGTGCGCGGGGCCAACCGTTGCCAGCTTGCGGTGACGGTGCCGCAGGGCCGGGACACGGTCGTGGTCATGTCCGCCATCGACAACCTGGTCAAGGGCGCATCCGGGCAGGCCGTGCAGAACATGAACATCATGCTGGGCCTGCCGGAAACCATGGGTCTGCAACAGGTCGGGCTGTTGCCCTGAAGGCTGGACAGTGGCCATCCCTGACCTGAGGACATTTTTCGCCGAGCGGCGCCGGCTTGTCATCGGCATCGGGGTGGCGCTGGTGCTTGCCCTGGTGCTGGAGGCCGGGTTTTATCTCGGGCAGCATTTTGCCTACCGCGGCATGGGGGCCACACCAAAGGACTACAAAGCCATGCAGTCGCAACTGGTGGCGGTGCAGGACACGCTGAAATCGCGGGATAACGAGCTGGCGATCCAGAGTACGCGGCACGACGTGGATCGCCAGGCACTGGAAATGGTGCGCAAGGAACTGGCGGGCCAGAAGGAAGAAATTGTCGGACTGGAGGAGGGCCTGGCCTTTTACCGCAGCCTGATCTCCCCGGAGGCGATCGCGCCGGGCCTGAGCCTGCGCGGCCTGGAGCTCAAGGCGGGGGAGCAGCTCGGGCGCTTTTTCTATCGCATTGTAGTGCAGCAGGAGGCGCGCTCCCACAAGCCGCTCAAGGGCAGCCTGTCAGTGGCGATCAGCGGGAAGGAGAATGGCCGGCCAGTCACGTATTCGCTGTCGAAGCTCAGCGAGGACTTCAAAGCGAGCGGTGGCATCTTGCAGTTTCGCTATTTCCAGTCGGTGGAGGGGGAGCTTGCACTGCCTGCGGGTTTTGAGCCCGGTACTGTGCAGGTGCATGCCAGGACCCAGAAGCCCAATGCATTTGAGGTCAGGCAGGAATACCCCTGGCAGTTGGAGGAGAGGTTCACCCATGTTGGGAAGCAAGAAATCGACGATTAGCGTGTCGGGCAAAACCACCCTGGTGTCCAGTGACACCGTGATCCTGGGCGAGATCCGCTTCAGCGGGGTACTCGATATCGAGGGCCTGGTGCGAGGCAATATTATTGCCGAGCCCGGTAAGGAAGCGCTGGTAAGAGTGGTGGACAAGGGCCGGGTCGAGGGCGAAATTCGCGCCCCGTCGGTGGTTATCAACGGCGCGGTGCAGGGCGATGTCTATGCCACACGGCACCTGGAACTGGCTGCCAAGGCGAGGGTCCAGGGCAACGTCTTCTATGTGCTGGTGGAAATGGCGGCGGGCGCGGAGGTCAATGGCAGTCTGGCGCATATGGCCGACCCGGAAAAAGCCGGAGCAGTGAACGCGGAGGCCCCAGGCCATGAGGCCGGGCACACTGCAGAGCTTGTGGTCGTCCCCGCTAAACTTGACTAAATTACTCAGTCTTCTCATAATGCGGGGCGATGGTGCGCCGGGATGACGGCGCTTAGCCCCAGGAAACACCGATGTCTGTAGCAGAATCCTTCA
>JBFZEF010000151.1:0-9188 GCA_041307045.1 Halioglobus sp. | reverse complement strand
CCGTGACAGTGCTTCTGGGTATAGCCTTCCTGGTTCTGCAGTATATGGAGTACCACGAGGCCTATGCTGAATTTGGCCTGACCCTCAACTCCGGAATTTACTGTTCTACCTTTTTCATGCTCACGGGCTTCCACGGCGTTCACGTGTTCATGGGTATGACCATGCTGTTGATCCAGCTGCTGCGCTCGGTGTTCGGCGGCCAGTTTACGGCGACTGACCATTTCGGCTTTGAAGCATCCAGCTGGTACTGGCATTTTGTGGATGTGGTCTGGGTGTTCCTGTTCCTGTTTGTCTATATTCTGTAAAGGCTGGTGGATCAGGGCGCGGCTTGTGGGGGTGTCGCGGGCTTCGGCCCGGCATCCCAGGTGTTGCTGCGACCCAGCTGCCCGGTGGCCACACCGTATACGATCACGACCGCCAGGCATATCGCCAGGGTCAGCCTGACGCCGAGGGAATGCATGGTACGACGCTTGGTTTTATCGCCCTGGTCCTTCATCAGGAAATAAAATCCGCTTCCCAGGCTGGCAAGCAACGCCAGCATCAATACTACGATCACAGCTTTCAGCAATGGACACCTCCTTGGTCAAGTCCCCGCAGTATAAACCAGCTCCTGCGTCACTGGTTGGAGTAAACTGAAATGCCTGGAGCCGGGCGGGGCCTCAGCCTCGATCTCGAGTGGCGCACTACCCTGGCGACCCTGCTGTTGTTGCCCCTGCTGACTGGGCTGGGATTCTGGCAGTTGCAGCGCGCCGCTGAGAAGGCTTCAATCGCCGCTGCCTGGGAGCTCAGGCAGAGCCAACCGCCGCTACCCCTGGCGCAATTGTGGGACGAGCCCGCGCAGCGTCTGGCCTACCAGCAGGTGACATTATCCGGGGAGTTCATCAGCGATGAATATTTCCTGCTGGACAATCGCATTTACGCGGGCCGTTTTGGCGTTGAGGTACTTGGTATCGTGCGGCTGGACGGCGCTGGCGGAATGGTGCTGGTCAACCGGGGCTGGCTCGCCGCCGACCCGGCCCGGCGGGCATTGCCGGTAGTACCCCGGGTCACGGGCCGGGTGGAGTTGACCGGTCATGTCTATGTGGCCCCCGACCCCCCTTACCTGCTGGGGGAGCAAGAGATGGGTTCCGATTGGCCGATTACGTTGCAGGCGTTGGAAATGGCGAAGATCCTGCCCGTGCTGGAGTCGATCGGCGGCGGGCGGGTTTTCCCCTACCCCGTGCGCCTGGCTGGCGGTGAGCCTGGAGCGCTGGCTGTGGACTGGCAATTGGTTAACACCAGTCCCGATAAACACCGTGCCTATGCCGCGCAATGGTTTACCATGGCGGCGGTTTTGCTGGTTTTTTTCCTGCTGCGCAGCAGCAACCTGTGGCAACTGCTGAGGCCCGCCGGTCGCCAGTGAAGATGAGGGTGGAGATAGTCTAGGACGATGGAAAACGGGGACAACAGGACTAACAACCGGATGGTACTGCTATTGATAGCAGGCATCCCGGTGACCATGATTCTCGGCGCCACCTGGCTCTGGTATTTTGTTGTGCGGGGGGATCTCGACCTGGTGGGTACCCTGGGCACTGCCAACCGCGGGGCGCTGGTGCAGCCGCCGCGGCAGATCGACGAGGCCGATGTGCGCGAGCCCAACGGCTCGGACTTCAACTACCTGAACCTCGAGCCGAAGTGGACCATGGTGATTCCCGGTGCGGCGGGCCGCTGTGACGCGGACTGTGAAAGCACCCTGTACCTGACCAAGCAGATTCATACCGCGATGGGTAAGGAGTACAACCGCCTGCGGCGTATCTACGTGAGCGAGACAGGGCCCGGCGACACCCGGCTCAGCGTGCAGGAGTTGAGTGACAAACGCCCGGCGCCTACCTCCTTCGCGACCTTTCTCGCCCAGGAGCATCGCGGCCTCAAGCCCCTGGTCCTGGACGCGGGCGGCATGAATGCACTGTTTGCCGAATACCGGACAGACCCCGCTCGCTGGTACCTGGTTGATCCGTCGGGCTGGGTCATGATGAGTTACAACAGGGATAACTCCTACAAGGATGTGATAGCCGACCTCAAGTTCCTGATGAAAAACTCGGGAGACTGAGAGGGTTATGACCACAAGTGCCCAGGTGACCTGGCGGGACTACAAGGAGCTCACCAAGCCCAACGTCGTGCTGCTGATGATCCTCACCGCCGCTATCGGTATGTTCATGGCCGTGCCGGGGATGGTGCCGCTCGATATCCTGGTGTTCGGCAATCTCGGCATAGCCCTGTGCGCGGCGTCCGCGGCCACGATCAACCATCTCGTGGACCGGCGCATAGACCGGCAGATGGCCCGTACCAGCATGCGGCCAGTTGCGCAGGGCCGGGTGGGCACAGGCCAGGCCGCCGTGTTTGCCGCGGTTATCGGCGGCCTCGGCATGGCCATCCTGTTTTTCCAGGTGAATGCGCTGACCGCCTGGCTTACCGTGGCCTCGCTGCTGGGTTATGCGGTGGTCTACACGATGTTCCTGAAGCGTGCGACCCCTCAGAACATAGTGATCGGCGGGCTGGCCGGCGCCGCGCCGCCCCTGCTTGGCTGGACCGCAGTGACCGGCCAGGTCGGCGGGCATGGACTGTTGCTGGCGCTGATTATATTCGCCTGGACCCCGCCCCACTTCTGGGCCCTGGCTATCCATCGCCGGGAAGAATATGCCGCAGTGAATATCCCGATGCTGCCGGTGACTCACGGGGTGGCATTTACCAAATTGCATATCCTCCTGTACACGGTGATCATGTTTCTCATAACCCTGCTGCCCTTCGCGACCCGCCTGAGCGGGCCCCTCTACCTGCTGGGGGCGGTGGTACTGGGAGCCGGGTTTCTGTACTGGGCTGTCGAACTGATACGCGACAGGAACCCGAATGCGCCTATGGAAACCTTCCGGTACTCGATCATCTACCTCATGGCCCTGTTCATTATTATGCTTGTCGACCACTACCTCTTTCCGGTGAGCAGCCTGTGACAAACCAGGGTACCCAGAGCGGACGGCAGACCCGAGGCATCAGGCTCACAGTCCTGGCGCTTGCGGTTTTTATCACCATCATCGTGGCGGGCTTTGTCCACCGCATCCAGATGCCCAGAATCCTCACTGAAGAGGAAATGAAGATAAATGGCCTCTACCTGCTACAGACCCCCCGAAATTTTGGCCAGCTGGGCCTGGTGGATCATCGCGGAGAGCCATTCGATAACACCAGCCTGCAGGGCAAGTGGAGCCTGGTGTTTTTTGGCTTTACCTATTGTCCCGATATATGTCCGACCACCATGAGCTTTCTCAATGAGCTGATGAGCCAGTTGGACGGAACCGAGGCAGAGGATACCCAGGTGGTGATGGTGACCGTCGATCCCGCCCGGGATACGGTCGAGCAACTGGCTGGCTATGTGCCCTACTTCAACCCCGATTTCATCGGGGTGACGGGCGAGTTTCTCGATATCCACCGCTTCGCGACCGCGCTCAACACACCCTTTCGCAAGGTCGTCGGGGAGGGCGACAACTACCTGGTGGACCACAGCGCCAATGTGGTGCTGATCAACCCGCGTGGCGACTACCACGGTTTCTTCAAGGCACCCCTGGACATGGCCAAGATGAAGCTGACCTACCGCTCGGCCCGCGCAATGTGGGACCGGCAACACTAGCAGGCTGCGACAGGCGACTTATGAGCACAGACCAAACCCCGATTGTGCTGGTTGACGGCTCGTCCTATCTCTACCGCGCCTTCCACGCGCTGCCACCCCTGACCAACTCCAGCGGCCAGGCGACGGGGGCGGTCAAGGGCGTTATCAGCATGATCCGGCGCCTGCACAAGGACTACCCGGACAGCCCGCTGGCGGTGGTTTTCGATGCCAAGGGCAAGACCTTCCGGGACGACATGTTTCCCCAGTACAAGGCCCAGCGGCCGCCGATGCCGGACGAGCTGCGCGAACAGGTCGAGCCGATCCACGCCATCGTCAGGGCCATGGGGCTGCCACTGCTGTGCGTGGAAGGGGTGGAGGCGGACGATGTGATCGGCACCCTCGCCCGCCAGGCCGCCGCCCGGGGCCGCCCGGTGGTCATATCCACCGGGGATAAGGACATGGCACAGCTGGTGGATGAGCACATCACCCTGGTCAATACCATGACCGATACAGTGCTGGACGTGGCCGGGGTGGAGCAGAAGTTCGGCATCCCGCCGCAGCTGGTGATCGACCTGCTGGCGCTGATGGGCGATAAATCCGACAACATTCCCGGGGTGCCCGGCGTGGGAGAGAAAACCGCGCTGGGTTTGCTGCAGGGCCTGGGTGGCCTGGATGCCATCTACGCCGACCTGGATAAAGTGGCCGAACTGCCCTTGCGCGGCGCCAAAACCATGGCGGCGAAGCTGGAGGCGGAAAAGGACAAGGCCTACATGTCCTACGCACTCGCTACGATCAAGACCGATGTAGCCCTCGAGCTGACCCCAGAGCAGCTGCACAATGCCGAGCCGGACCGCGAACAGCTGGTCAACTGGTATACCCGGATGGAGTTCAGGTCCTGGCTGGAGGATCTGCTGGCGGCTCCGGGCGAACCCGGTCAGGTGGAGGCCATGGCGGTCGATTATGACATCGTCACCAGCCAGCAGGCGCTGGACGGCTGGCTGGAGCGGTTGCGCGCGGCCCAGCTGTTTGCCTTCGATACGGAGACCACCAGCCTGGACTACATGGAGGCGCGGATCGTCGGCGTCTCTTTCGCGCTGGAGCCGGGGCGGGCGGCCTACGTGCCCCTGGCCCACGACTATCTGGGCGCGCCCTCGCAGCTGGACCGGGACGCGGTGCTGGCCCAGTTGCAGCCCTTGCTGGAGGATGAGCACAGGGCCAAGGTGGGCCAGAACCTCAAGTACGATGCCAGCGTCCTCGCCAACCACGGCATCACGCTGCGGGGCATACGCTTTGACACCATGCTGGAGTCCTATGTGCTCGACTCCACCGCCACCCGCCACGATATGGACAGCCTGGCCCTCAAATACCTGGGCCACAAAACCATTCACTTCGAGGACATTGCCGGCAAGGGCGCAAAGCAGCTGACTTTCAACCAGATCAAACTGGAGGAGGCAGGGCCCTACGCGGCGGAGGATGCAGATATCACGCTGCGCCTGCATCGAACACTCTGGCCCCGGCTGGCGGAGCAGCCTGGCCCTGCCAGGGTATTTGCCGACATCGAGATGCCGCTGGTGCCCCTGTTGTCGCGGATCGAGCGCCAGGGCGCGTTGATTTCCCGCGAGTTGCTGGCAGCCCAGAGCGTGGAGCTGGGGGCGCGGCTGGCGGAACTGGAGGGCAGGGCTCACGAGCTGGCGGGAGAGGTGTTCAACCTCGGCTCGCCGAAGCAACTGGGCGAAATCCTGTTCGAAAAGCTCGGCCTCCCGGTCATAAAGAAAACCCCGACGGGCGCGGCGTCCACGGCGGAGGAGGTGCTGGCGGAGCTGGCCCTCGACTACCCCCTGCCCCATTTGTTGCTCGAACATCGCAGCTTGAGCAAGTTGAAGTCCACCTACACCGACAAGCTGCCCGACATGATCAATCCCCGCACCGGTCGTGTGCATACCTCCTATCACCAGGCGGTAGCGGCCACCGGCCGACTGTCTTCATCCGACCCCAATCTGCAGAACATTCCCATCCGCACCGAAGAGGGGCGGCGCATTCGCCGGGCGTTTATCGCCCCGCGGGGGTACCGCATCGTGGCGGCTGATTATTCCCAGATCGAACTGCGCATCATGGCGCACCTCTCGGCTGACCCCGGGCTGCTCAAGGCATTCCGCGAGGGGCAGGATGTGCACCGGGCAACCGCCGCCGAAGTATTCGAGGTCGACCTGAACGAAGTGTCCGGGGACCAGCGGCGCAAGGCCAAGGCGATCAATTTCGGCCTGATCTACGGTATGTCTGCGTTTGGCCTGGCGCGCCAACTGCACCTGGGACGCAAGGAAGCGCAGCAGTACATCGATCGCTACTTCGAGCGCTACCCCGGCGTGCAGCAGTACATGGATCGCACGCGGGCGCTGGCGCGGGAACAGGGTTACGTGGAAACCCTTTTTGGCCGCAGGCTGCACCTGCCCCAGATCAACGCCCGCAACAAGATGCTGGCGCAGGCGGCCGAACGCACCGCGATCAACGCCCCTATGCAGGGCACCGCCGCGGATATCATCAAGCTGGCGATGCTGGCGGTGGACAGCTGGCTGCAGCAAGCCGCGCCCCCGGCCAGGATGATCATGCAGGTCCACGATGAACTCGTGTTTGAGGTCGCCGCCGGGGAAGTGGATGCGGTGAGCGAGAAAATTTGCGGGCTGATGTCCGGCGCCGCGGAGCTGGCCGTCCCCCTGCTGGTGGAGGCCGGCAGCGGCGCCAACTGGGACGAGGCGCACTGATCCTGATCGGGGGGCCGGCAGAATATTTTTCAGGCGCCAGCGGAACTTCTCCCGGGCAGGCCAGTCTGATTACCTGTAGCGAGCGCTACACCCCCGCGGGGCGGTTTCTCTCCATGTGCCGCCCCGCCCGAAGTCTCTTTCCCCAGAGACTTTTTCTCCTCCCGGCTGCCGGACCCCTATAAAGCAGCCGGGTTTTTTTTGTCCACCGCCGTCAGCCAGTGATCCAGCACCGCCAGCAATTGTTCGTGCCCGCTGTGCGTGAGCGCGGAAAACAGCTGTGCGCTGACCAGGCTGCGGTGGGGCTCAAGTTCCGCGCGCAGCTTCAGCAGGGTGCTGGTGGCGGGACCCTTCTTGAGCTTGTCCGCCTTGGTCAGCAGGATGTGCACCGGCATCGCCGCCGCCAGGGCCCAGTCCAGCATCTGGCGATCAAAGGCCTGCAGCGGGTGGCGCACATCCATCAGCAGGATAAGTCCCCGCAGGCAGCGGCGCTGTTGCAGGTAATTTTCCAGCTGTTTGGTCCACTCGCGCTTGATCGCCAGGGGCACCTTGGCGTAGCCGTAACCCGGCAGGTCGACCAGCCGCTGCCGCGCGCTCAGCTCGAAGAAATTTATCAGCTGGGTCCGACCGGGGGTGCGGGATGTCTTGGCGAGCTTACTGTTGCCAGTTAAGCTGTTGATTGCACTCGATTTACCCGCGTTTGACCGGCCGGCGAAAGCGACCTCCCAGCCGTCGTCCGGGGGGCACTGGGAGAGCTTGGCCGCACTGGTGAGATAGGCCGCCTTGCGGTAGTTGGGTGCCGCCGGGGCGGGGTCGGGGGCGGTGTCAGACATCGATAGGTACTGCCTTTTGTGGTGGTAGCATCTCGTATATAATGCCACAGCCAATTTTCTCCCGTCGTAAAATGCGCGCCGGGACACATCCCCAACCCTGTCTGAGGTCTTACATGAAACTGCTGCTCGCCCTTGTTCTGGCCCTGTCCGCCGCTACCGCCACCGCCGAGCCCGATATGGCGAAGTACGACAAGAGCTGTAAGGTGTGCCACGCCACCGGCGCTGCCGGCGCACCCAAGACCGGCGATGCGGAAGCCTGGGCTCCGCGCCTGGCGAAGGGCATGGACGCCCTGGTGGCGTCTGTGAACAAGGGCCTCAATGCCATGCCGCCCAAGGGCATGTGTTTTGACTGTACCGATGCGGATTATGCCGCACTCATCCAATACATGAGCGCGCCTGCCAAGTAACCGGCCTTGCGCCAAAGATCTAGCTGGAACTGACATGAAAAAAGTCGCGATACTTTTCAGCCTTGCACTGGGCTGGGCGCCAACCGGTTATACCGCTGACCCCAACCTTGTCGGCGATGCCGCCGCGGGCAAACCCCAGACCGCAGCTTGCGCGGCCTGCCATGGCCCGGACGGCAACAGCGCCGTACCCACCTTTCCGAAACTGGCGGGGCAGGGTGAGAAATACCTGTTCAAGCAGTTGCGGGATATTCGCGATGGCCTGCGCCCCATACCGACCATGGCCGGGCAGCTGGATGGCAAATCCGATCAGGCCCTGGCGGACATCGCCGCTTTCTATGCCAGCCAGAGCGGCACCGGCGGCCAGACCGACCCCGCCCTTCTGGCCCTGGGCGAATCGGTGTTTCGCAGCGGGATCCCCGAGCGCAATGTAGCCGCCTGCACCGCCTGCCATTCGCCCACCGGCAAAGGTAATGCGCCCGCCGGTTTCCCCTCCCTCGCCGGCCAGCACGCCGAGTATATTGCGGCCCAGCTTGTTGCCTACCGCAAGGGCCACGAGGATGAGACCGGCCGGGTCAACGACGGCGATACCCGCATCATGCGGATCACCGCCTTTGGCCTGAGCGACAAGGAAATCCAGGCGGTGGCGAGTTACGCATCCGGGCTGCGCTAGCCTCGGGCGAGCGCTGCCGGCAGGAGTAATCCCGCATTAAAGGAGGTGGCCAGCTGGGCCGCCTTTTTTATCGGCTGCAGAACGCATAAAGAGATTCGTTGTCTGACGGTATTCCAATCACGGAGGGACCCACCTTGAAAAACCTGTTGTTGTCATTGTCGCTGCTGCTATTGACCCCGCTGCTCGCCGCCGCGCAGACCGTAGGCGAAAGCTATGTTGAAGGGGAGCATTACGACCTGATCGCCCCGCCGGTGAGGACGGCAAATCCGGACAAAATCGAGGTGGTCGAGTTTTTCTGGTACGGCTGCCATCACTGCTACACGTTTGAGCCGGTGATCGGCGCCTGGAAGAAGACGCTCGCCCCCGATGTGGAGTTCCGCGGTTCCCCGGCCGTGTGGGCGCCGAATATGAAGCTGCACGCACAGGCATTCTATGCGGCCGAGGTGCTCGGTGTAGGCCAGACCATGCACCCTGTGCTGTTTCAGGCGATGAATGTCGACGGCAAGAAACTGCAGAACGAGGCCGAGATCCAGGCGCTTTTTGTCGCCAATGGTGTTTCGGCGGAGGCATTTGCCAAGGCTTTCGGCTCTTTCGGGGTGACCAGCCAGGTGAACCAGGGTGATGCCCGGGCCCGCGCCGCCAAAATCACCGGCACCCCATCACTGATGGTGGACGGCAAGTACCGTGTCAGCGCGGCAAAGGCGGGCAGCCAGGCGGACATGCTGAAAGTGGTTGATTTCCTGGTCGAGAAAGAACGCAGGGAGCGGGCGGCCAAACAGGGCTCCTAGATCACCAGCCACTCCGGTACCGGGAGACCCTTGTTCTCGAGGAACACCGGGTTGAACAGTTTGCTCTGGTAGCGGTTGCCGTAGTCGCAGAGGATGG
>JBFZEF010000150.1:0-5784 GCA_041307045.1 Halioglobus sp. | reverse complement strand
TCCTGGTGGAAAAGCTGGGACAGGCTCTGGACCAGACTGCGGCTCACTACCAGGTCGCCTGAAAGACGGGCACGACTTGCCGCTCGCCCGGTCATTGAGCCGGGCCCGCTGTCTGCTATAGTCGCTCCATCGCCGGCAATGATGTTCGCGGGCGGCTGTGCGAATGGAATGAAAGTTGACAGCGGAGAAGATTGGCCATGACGACAGCCGTGCACCACATCAAAACCCTGCGCCAGCGCGACCTGGTGCTGTTTACGGTTTCCGCCATCCTGTTGCTGGATACCCTCACCGCGGCGGCCTCGGTCGGCGCGCCCAGTATTTTCTGGTGGCTATTCCTGGGTGTCATTTTTTTCGTGCCGATAGCGCTGATCAGCGCCGAGATGGGTTGCGCCTACCCGGAGCAGGGCGGCATCTACGCCTGGATTCGGGACGCCTTTGGTGGCCGCTGGGGATCCCGGGCCACCTGGTGTTACTGGGTCAATACCGCCGTGTGGCTTCCGGCCATATTCATTCTCTTCGCCGGTGTGTTCAAGCAGATGTTCTACCCGGACCTGTCGCTCGGCGCGCAGATCGCGATCGGTATCGCCCTCACCTGGTTGGCGGTACTGGTGAATATCGTCACCCTGGAGGTGGGCAAGTGGATACCCAACCTGGGGGCGATTTTCAAGGTACTGATTTTCCTGGCCATCATCGTCGGGGCATTCGTTCATATCAGTCGCAACGGCATGGCCAACCCGCTTACCCTCGAGACCCTCAAGCCCGACTGGGGTGACAGCCTGCAGTACATCCCCGCCATTATCTACGGCATGCTGGGCTTCGAACTGGTGAGCGCCGGCAGCCAGGAGATGAGGGATCCGGCACGCGATGTGCCGCGCGCGATCCTGATCTCCGCCGTAATCATTAGCGTCCTGTACCTGCTGGGAACAGTCGCGGTGCTTGCCGCGATTCCCGCCGGGGACATCAACCTGGTCGAGGGGCTGATTGACACTTTTGCCCTGTTCTTCGGCGGCTCCCAGGCCGGCAATTTTCTGGTACTGGCGCTGGGCGTCGGCGCCCTTTACACCTTTTTTTCCAACGGAGTGACCTGGGCGCTGGGTTCCAACCGGGCGGCCGCGGAAGCGGCGATGGAGGGCGAGCTGCCGCGCATCTTCGCCCTGGAGAGCCTGAAACTGGGCACGCCGATCGGCGCCGCCGTGCTCATGGGCATCGTCAGCACCTCGATGCTGGTAATGTACGGCCTGATGGCGGGCAGCAATGAGGACCTGTTCTGGTCCCTGTTCTCTTTCAGTGCGGTGATCTTCCTGCTGCCTTACCACGGTATGCTGCTCGCCTTTGTCAAAATGCGCGTGGTCGACGCCGGCCACCCGCGGCCCTACCGGGTTCCGGGGGGTATGGGCACTGCCCGGGCCCTGGCCTGGGTCTGCCTGTCGGTGCTGGCGCTGTCCCTGGTGTTGTTTGTGTACACACCGGGCGAAGGCATGCAGTGGCCGGTACTGGCGGGCGTGGTTATCACCCTGGCATTGGGCGAGTTCGTAATCCGCTTTGCGGAAAATCACCGACGGCGCTGATCCGGCAAACCCTCCGGCGCCACGAAATTGCAGTCGGGCCCAGCCCCCACAGCAGGAGATCAAATGTACGGCAAGATTGCGGTTGCGAAACCCCTGGTCATCCTGCACGGGGATGAGATGGCGCAGGTCGCCTTCGAGCGCATCCTCGAACAATTTGTCAGCAAGCGCCTCGAAATCAAGCTGGTAGAGATCGACCTCACCGCCGAGAACCGGCTCGCCACCAATGGCCAGGCCGTGCGCGATGCCATCGCCGCGCTGAAAACCCACGGTGTTGGGGTCAAGAACGCCGGCATGACGGTCAACCGGCAGCAGCTGGATGAATTGCTGGCCAGGTATCCCGCCCTCAAGGAAGCGGAGCTCGACAAGCTGGCCACCAAGTCGCCTAACGGCGCCATCCGCAAGGGTATAGGCGGCAACATCACCCGCGAGGACATCCAGTTCCGCAACCTGCAGTTCAATCCGCCCGACTGGATAGGCCGCGATATCGAGGTGATGACCATGGACGGCGGTGGCATCAAGCACAGCCATAACGAGCTGTCCAAAGCCACCGGAGTGCTCAAGCTCGTCTTCGTCGGCTCCAGCGGCGACCCGGTTGAATTGCATCGCCGGACCATCAACAAGGGTGACCCGTGGCTGCTGGCAAGCAACGATATCGACGCGGTGGCCGCCTGGGCCCACGCCTTCTTCCAGCGCGCCCTCGATGAGCGGCGCGATGCCTACCTGGGCCTGAAAGACACCGTCATCGCCGGTTATGACGGGGTGATGCGCAGCGCCATCGAGGCGGTGTACGCCGCCACTTACCGCGAGCGCTTCCGGGAGGCGGGGCTGAACTACCACTACGAGTTGATCGACGCCCAGGCCGCGCGCATCGTCGCCAACCCGCCCGAGCGCGCCCTCTGGGGCGTGCCCGACAACACCACCGGCCGCAAGCTCTACAAACTGGTGGCCGAACTGAAACGCTTCGGTATTCCCAGACGCAAACACCACGTGTCCCTGTCGCGCATGAGCGCCGGCGGCGGCGACCAGTACGGCAGTTTCAACATGCCGATGCAAGAGGACGGCATTCTCAAGGTCATCCTCGACGGGGAGGAAAAACATGCCCGCCGGGTGAAGCAGAACGACCCGGTGCTGTTGATGTCCAATGACCTGCAGGCGATCACCGACTGGGTCAGCCAGGTGTTTCGCGACGCCTCGCGCAAGGGCAAGGAGGTCTACTTCGGCCTGAAGCGCGAATACATGGAGTATGACGAGGTGTTCAGCACCGCCATTACCGACGTGCGCCATGCGCTGGCAAAATCCGGCACCCAGCCCCCCTCGTTCATGATCATGCGCCCCTCCAGCCAGCTGCGGAAAATGATCACTGACCCGCCCAGGAACGCCCTCTACCCGGCGCAGAATCTCGACGGCGATATTTTCTCGGATATCTCGGCCGCCCTCGGTGGCAGCCTGGCCACCGCCAGTTCCATCATCGAGAGCAAGGACGGCACTATGCTCTACGAAGCTCCCCACGGCACGGCCCACGACCTCTATCTGAAGTACCTTGCAAGCGACGGCAGGGAGGCGCACTTCAACTCTTCCGCCCTGATCTACGCGCTCGCCAACGCCCTGGAAACCCTGGCCCAGAGGGAGGGCAACGAGGCCCTGGCCGCCTACTCCAGCCACCTCAAGGAAGCGCTGATCGATACCGTTGACCAGGGCATCATCACCGGGGACCTGAAGGGTAAAACCGCCGATCCGGCAGCGGAAACCGTGGTCGACATGTATGGCTTCCTGGATGCGGTCGAGCGCAACCTGGATCGCAAAGCGGCTCAAAATGCTGCACCATTCAAACACCTGCACTGAGAGAGCGATCACCATGAGCAAAGCGCGACAGCTACTAAATAAGAAGAACCTCGGCATCACCCCCGGCCTGCCATTGGAGGCCTCAAGTGGTGGAATAGAGGAGTTGCGCCGGGATATCCAGCGCCTGATGGATATGGAGGCGATACGGCAACTCAAGTACGCCTACTTCCGCTGCGTGGACACCTGCAACCTGGAGGAGCTGGCCACCCTGTTCCATGATGACGTATCGGTGCATTTCGTCGGCGGCGGCTACGAGTGGAAACTCCAGGGCAAGCAGGATTATGTGGACAATATCGGCGCGGCCTTCAGCAGGGAGGCTGTCGGCCAGCACAACGCCCACCACCCGGAAATCCAGATGCTCAGCGAGACGGAAGCCACGGCCATCTGGTACCTGGAGGACAATATGTGGATTCTCAACCACAACGCCAGGACCCGCGGCACAGCCCTCTACTGGGACCGCTATCTCAAGGTGAACGGCAAATGGCTGATCAAGGACACTAACTACGAGCGCATCTACGAGATCAATGACAAGCTGACGGGGCGACCGAACCTGAGCGCCCACTACCTGGGGGCTCACGGCGGTGAGCCAAGGTTTTAACGCCATGAAATTGATATCCAGGATTGGCCTCGGCGTGCTGGCAACTCTGGTCCTGGCGACGGCCTCGCTTGCGGTGCTCATCAGCCACAATCGTTCCTGCGAGCCCGGCCCGGCCCTGGCCGGCGATGCAAGCGGCATGCAGGCCATCGTTTATCACTGCTATGGCTCGCCGGATGTGCTCCAGATTGAAGAGATCGCATCCCCAACGCCGGCCGATGATGAGGTACTGGTAAGAATCAGGTCTGCTTCAGTCAATCCGCTCGACTGGCATTATATGCGCGGCTCTCCTTATATCATGCGCCTTAGCTCGGGCCTCGGGGCCCCAACCGACCACCGCCTGGGCAGAGATTTTGCGGGCACTGTCGAGGCTGTGGGCAGCAAGGTCACCCGCTTCAAGCCCGGTGATGACGTATTTGGCGGCGGCGGCGGCAGCTTCGCGCAGCAACTGCTGGTGCGCGAATCGGGTGCGCTGGCCGCGAAGCCTGCGAATGTCAGTTTCGAACAGGCCGCCGCCATCCCCATCGCGGGCGTAACCGCCCTGCAGGCCCTGCGCGATGAGGGCGGGATAAGACCCGGTATGAAAGTGCTGATCAATGGCGCATCGGGCGGCGTGGGCACCTTTGCCGTACAGCTCGCCAAACACTTCGGCGCCGATGTCACCGGCGTGAGCAGCACCAGGAATATTGAGCTCGTGCGCTCGCTGGGTGCTGATCACGTCATCGACTACACCAGGGAGGACTACATAGCCGGCGGCAAGAAATACGACCTGATCCTCGACAACGTCGGCAACCACTCGCCATGGAAGAACCGTGCCGTATTGACTGCAGATGGCACCCTGGTCATGGTGGGCGGGCCAGGCGGGGACTGGATTGGGCCGCTGGGCAACCCCCTGGCGGCGCTGGCCTTATCCCCCTTTGTCGACCAGGAGTTTGTCGTGTTCATGGCCCAGCTGAACCAGCAGGATCTGGCCCTGCTGGCCGAACTGGCGCAATCCGGCGCGGTCACGCCGGTCATCGACCGGCGCTTTAGCCTGGCAGAGGTTCCCGCGGCCATCAGCTACTCGGAAGAGGGGCGTGCTCGCGGCAAGATCGTGATCGAGGTGGAACAGCCGCTCTGACTTTAAAGGACTGACGCATGACCGCAAGTACCGCAATCCTGGCGCCGGTTACGGCGCTGCTGATCCTCAGCTGCATCATGTGGGCCTGGATGTATGTCACCCGGATTCCGGCGGTGCGCCGGGCCGGGATGAAGCTGGACCCCGATATCCCGAAGGGCGTGCAGATGGCCGAGCTGCCGGCGCGCGTGCGCTGGAAGGCCGATAATTACAATCATTTGCTGGAGCAGCCCACCCTGTTCTACGCTGTGGCGTTCACCCTGGCCCTACTGGGCGCCGGCGAAGGCCTGAACCTGACACTGGCCTGGGCTTACGTCGTATTGCGGGTGGCTCACAGCCTGCACCAGGCACTGTGGAACAAGATTGAGATACGCTTTGTGCTGTTCCTGTTGTCGTCGCTGGTGCTGGTTGCGCTGGTCGTTCGCGCGGCCCTGCTGGTATGGTCCTGAGGAGGAAGTTCAAATGATCGGATACGTTGTTCTTGGCACCAATGATCTCAATCGATCCGCGGCGTTTTACGACGCCCTGCTCGCGGAACTGGGCGCCACGCGCATGATGACCTTCGGCGACCGGGGCTACGCCTGGGCCGCCGCAATGGACAAGCCCATGCTCTGCATCATGACGCCGTTTGACGGTAAGCCGGCCACTGTGGGCAACGGTGT
>JBFZEF010000149.1:0-11599 GCA_041307045.1 Halioglobus sp. | reverse complement strand
GTACAGGAAACAGATACCATCCTGCACGAAGACCATGCGCGGGGCGTAGTGGAATGCATCCCGGGCCTGGATGCGCTGCCTGGCCTCGGCGCAGTCGCAGCAGCCCGCCAGCTCAACCAGGCTGACGAAAGTGGGCGGCATCAGGCGGAAGGGATGCTCCCGATCCGCGAGTTCGGCGAAAGCCACTTCCGGCCGCACCCAGCGATGCTCGGCGATCTCACCCCCGTCCACGCTGACCTCCTGTCCGTCTGCGAGTACCGCGAGGAAAAACCAGGTGTCAAAGCGCCGCTTGGCGCCCTCGGGCGTGGTCCAGTGCGACAGGTACACCAGCTGGTCGGCCGTGATGTCCAGGCCCGCCTCCTCGCGGGTCTCCCGGATCGCCGCATTGAGCGCGGCGCGATAGTCGTCGCGGTCCGGCGGGTAATCCGCCTCATCCACCCGACCACCGGGAAACACCCACATGCCGCCCATGTGTTGTACCGCCTGGCTGCGCTGGACCAGCAGGGCTTCCGGGCCCTGCTCGCCGTCGCGCACCAGCACCACGGTGGCCGCGGGGTAAACCGGCTCAACTGTCTTGCTCAATTCCAGCATGGCGCAGGCTCCTGCCGGCTCAGGGGAAAAATCGGCTGATGGTGTCGATCACGCAGGCCGGGCGCTCGCTGCCCTCAATCTCGATCGTCATGCGCACCACCACCTGCACGCCGCCCTTCACCGCCTCGGCGCTGATCACCTCGCCGCCACCGCGCAGCCTGCTGCCCACTGGCACTGCCGCAGGGAAACGCACTTTCTCGCAGCCGTAATTCACGCCCATGGAGACGTTGTCCACCCGCATGATCTGGGGCAGGAACAGGTTGGCCAGGGACAGGGTAAGGTAACCGTGGGCGATGGTTTTGCCAAAGGGCCCGGCGGCGGCGCGAACGGGATCCACGTGTATCCACTGGTGGTCGCCGGTGGCCTCGGCGAACAGGTCGATACGCCGCTGGTCTATCTGCAGCCACTCGCTGTAGCCCAGGTGCGTGCCGACAGCGTTGAGCAATTGGGCGGGATTATTGAAGATGGTGGTCACTTTCGTCTCTCACAGGTTTGCGTGCAGCGGCGACTATACCACCGCAGCGGTCCCGGCTTCATTACCCCGGGGAAATTTGCCGCAGGGCTCGCGTACAGTGGCCGCGCGCGTTGGCAACGCCGAAATTGCTCGGCTATAGTTGCGCCCACAACAGCAAGGAGCAAGATTCCATGGAAAATATTGATATTGCCGGCATCCTGGATACGTTCGTCCTACCCTGGGGCCTAAGGTTGCTGCTGGCCGTTGCCATTTTCTACGTCGGTCGCGTGGTCGTGGCAGGGGTCAGCGGACTGGTCCGCAGGCTACTGCAAAGTCGTGGTGTGGACGACATCCTGGTGGGTTTCCTGGTGGCCATACTGCGGTGGGCGCTGCTGCTGTTCGTGATCATCGCAGCACTCAGCCAGTTGGGCATCAATACCAATTCCCTGGTGGCAGTGCTCGGCGCGGCGGGCCTTGCCATCGGCCTGTCCCTGCAAAGCTCCCTGTCGAACTTTGCCGCGGGCGTGATGCTGATCATGTTCCGGCCCTTCAGGAAAGGCGACTTCGTCGAGGCGGGCGGGGCCACCGGGATTATCGAGCACATCAATATATTTACGACCACCATGACCACCGCGGACAACAAGGAAGTGATCGTGCCCAACGGCGCCATCATAACGGGCACCATCACCAATTACTCTGCCCGGGCCACCCGCCGGGTTGATATGGTGTTCAGCGTTTCCTACGAGGACGATCTGCCAAGGGCGAAGCAGTTGCTGCAGGAGATACTCGCCGCCGATGAACGCATACTGAAAGATCCCGCGCCGGTGGTCGCCGTGGGCGCCCTCGGCGAATCCGGCGTGAATTTCCTGGTGCGCCCCTGGACCAGTACAGCGGATTACTGGGCCGTATTGTGGGATACCACGGAAGCCGTGAAAATGCGCTTCGGCGAGGCGGGCCTGGCCATTCCCTACCCCCAGGTCGATGTCCACTTCAACAGGTCTGAAAAGTGATACCCGGGGGCCGATCCGGCCCCATCTCCTTAATTCACAAGTATTTTTTGGCCGCCCCTCGGGCCGATGTGGTATAAATGCAAACTGTTTCCAAACAGCCGACCACCGCCGGGTAGATGCCCCGCTGTCGCCGGCCCCAGCGGAAAGTTTCCCACAGTGGCCAGCAAGTCCAGACAACTGACGCTATCCCTCGCACTGCTCGCCGGGGCGACGGCCATCGCCGCGGTGATGTATGCGCTGCGCCCCGCCACCGAAACCGCCGAACCCGTTTACGCGGCGGTGACCGTGGATGTCGCCGAGGTGGTGAAGCAGAATCTGCGCATCCAGGTGCAGGCCCAGGGCACCGTGACGCCCTTACGACAAACCGCCATCCTGGCGGAGGTGAAGGGCCGGGTCGTCGAGGTGGCGAACAACTTCCAGGTGGGCGGCTTCGTCGCCAGGGATGCGGTACTGCTGCGCATCGACCCCAGGGATTACCAGACAAGCCTGCTACACGCCCAGGCGGCGCTGGAAGCCGCCGAAAGCGCCCTGGTCCAGGAAAAGGGCCGGGGCCAGGTGGCCCTGCGGGAGTGGGAAAAGCTGCCGAAGAACAGCCAGCGCAGCGAGGAGGCGCGGGACCTGTATCTGCGCCGACCGCAGCTGGATGAAGCCAACGCCCGCCTGCTGGCCGCCCAGGCGGACCTGAATACCGCCCGCGACAATCTCGAACGCACCGTTATCCGCGCGCCCTACGACGCACTGATTCGGCAGAAACACACCGATCTCGGCCAGTTTGTGAGCCCTGGTGCGGCGCTGGCCGACATCTTTTCGGTGGAGGCCGCCGAGGTCAGGCTGCCGATCCCGCAGAGCAAGCTGGACTACCTCGAATTGCCCGGGCTGGAGGGCTATGAAGACGGCGCGGACATCGATCTGTACACCGACGTGGGTGGCGAGATCAAGCACTGGTCCGCCCGACTGCACCGGACCGAGGGCGTATTCGACGAGCGCTCCCGTGTGCTCCACACCGTCGCCAGGATCGAGGACCCCTACGGCTTGCGCCATCCCGGCCAGCTGCCCCTGCGTATCGGCACTTTCGTCAATGCTGACATCGAGGGCCGCGAGCTGACCGATGTGGTCGTGCTCCCGCGCTATGTGCTGCGGGCGGGCAGCTTCGTGTGGGTCGTGGACAAGAGCATGCACCTGCGCAATCGCCAGGTCAGCAGCCTGCGAACCGGCGGCGACTGGGTCTACGTAACGGCGGGCCTGGACGATGGCGAACAGGTGTCTCTCACCGGTCTCGACGCCTCCTTTGCCGGGGCCCTGGTTGAGATCAGGTCAGTCACCCCCAGCGACAGGCTGAAGGCGCGGGGAAACACGCCCGGCGAGGACACGCCCGGCGAGAAAGCGCTCGGCGAGAAAACGCTCGGCGAGAAAACTCTCGGCGAGAAAACGCTCGGCGAGAACGCCCCCGAGGGGCAACAGAGCCGCGCGGCGGTCGCACCCGAGCGGGCTGCGGTGGTGGGCGGGCAATGAGCAGCGAACACCCCAGAGGTGTCATTGCCTGGTTTGCGCATAACCCGGTGGCGGCCAACCTGCTGATGCTGATCATCCTGGCCGTCGGGCTGGGCTCAGCGTTTAACATCCAGCGCGCCATGTTCCCGACCCTGGAAATCGAGGCGATCTTCATTACCGCCCCCTACCCCGGAGCCGCCCCGGAGGAGGTAGAACAGGGTGTCGTGCTGAAGATAGAGGAGGCCATCAACGACCTCGACGGCATCAAGCGGGTCGAGTCGGATGCCTTCGAGTCCTTTGCGCGAATCTGGATCGAGCCCAACGATGGCTACGACCTGCCCAAACTGCTAAGCGAGATCCAGAACCGCATCGACGCCATACAGGAGTTCCCCGAGGAAGCGGAGAAACCGGTCATCCGCCAACCGGAGGTGCTGTTTCCCGCGCTTACCGTGCAATTGTCGGGTGATATCGATGAGCGCGGCATGAAATCGCTGGCCACTGAGATGCGCCGCGAATTAGTGAGCCTGCCCGAAGTGTCGTCGGCAACAATCAAAGGGGCCCGCGACTACGAAATTTCAATCGAGATATCCGAGGAGTTGTTGCGCGAGTACCACCTGACCCTGGGTGACGTCGCCAATATCATCTCCGCCTCTTCCCTGGATATCCCCGCAGGCTCGGTGCAGACCCGCAACGGCGACATCATGTTGCGCACACTGGGACAGGCTTATGTGTTACCGGACTTCGAGGACATCGTCCTCAAAACCTGGCCCGACGGCACGCGCCTGTTGCTGGGGGATATCGCCACCGTGCAGGATGCTTTCGTCGACGAAAGTGGCTTCTCCCTGTTCAACGGCCAGTATTCCATCGGTATCGACATCTTCGCGATGGGTCAGCAGGACATCATCGACACCGCGGATGCCGTCAAGGCCTACCTGGAGCAGAAGCGCGCCACGCTTCCCAATGGCGTCAGACTCGATGCCTGGTCGGACAGCACCTACTATCTGAAGGACCAGCTCGGCATCATGAGCGCAAACCTGCTGATGGGCGCCGTGCTGGTATTCATCGTGCTGGCCCTCTTCCTGGAAATCAAGCTGGCCTTCTGGGTGATGATGGGTATACCGATCTGTTTCCTGGGCACCATCGCGGTCATCAATACCCCTTTGATCGATTCCAACCTGAACATGCTCAGCATCTTCGGTTTTATCGTCGCGCTCGGCATCCTGGTCGATGACGCCATCGTCACCGGCGAGAGCGCCTACGCCGAGCAGGAGTTGCATGGCCACAGCGTGCATTCCGTGGTGACCGGGGTATACAAGGTCGCCACACCGGCAACGTTCGGGGTGCTGACCACCATCGTCGCGTTTGCACCCACCCTGTTTGTGCAGGGCGTGTTCGGCGCGTTTCCCGAGGCCTGCGGCTGGGTCGTGATCCTGTGCCTGGCCTTCTCGCTGCTGGAGTCCAAGTGGATTCTGCCGGCCCACCTGGCCCACAGCAAACCCGCCAGCCACCCGTGGCTGCTGTGGCTGAACCGCCTGCAGGAGCACTGCAACAGGCAGCTGCGGCTGTTTGTCGACTTCCGCTACATGCCGCTGATGCGCCTCAGCGTGGCCAACCGCTACCTTACCCTCGCGCTGTTCTTGGCACTGCTGATTCTCAGCGGCGGCTTGCTGGCCGGCGGCGCGGTGCGTGTGGTGCTGGCGCACGAAACGCCCAGCGAGTTCCTGCGGGCTGAGCTGCGCCTGGCAAACGGCACGCCGGAGGAGCGCACACTGCAGGTAATCAATGAACTTACCGCCGCCCTGCAGCAGGTCGAGACGCAATACCAGCGTGAAGCCGGCAGCGATGAACCACTGCTGGCGCATATCGCAGCCTACGGTTTCGAGCGTATCAATGGGCAGGTCATTGCGGAACTGACCAAGGAGGACACCCGTAGCCTGTCTACCAAAGAGATTGAAAAACGGTGGCGCGAACAGGTGGGCACCGTGCATGGGGCTGAAGTGCTGTCCATCACTACTGACGACGAGATGGGATTCGGCCCGCCGGTGGCCTTCGACCTGATGCACAAGGATTATGAAACCCTGAGGGCGGCCTCCGATGAACTGGAAGCAGCGTTGCGCCGCTATACCGGCCTGTATGATTTTCGCAACAGCATCGGCGACACCGCGGATGAGTTTCACATCGATATCCTGCCCGAAGCGGAATCACTGGGCCTGACCCGGCTCGATCTGGGCAGCCAGGTGCGCCACGCGTTTTATGGGGCCGAAGCCCAGCGGGTACAGCGCGGCATGGATGAGATCAAGGTGATGGTGCGCTACCCCCGGGCTGACAGGCAATTGACCAGCAGCCTCGACGAGATGTTTATCCGTACCCCCAGCGGCGATGCGGTGCCCTTCGACACGGTGGCGCGGCTGGACATCACCCAGGGCCTGCTCAAGGCCACGCACATCAACTACCAGCGAGCATCGGAAGTCACCGCAGAGGCCGACAAGGAACTGGTGGAGCCGGCCAGGATCGTCAAGGAGATAGAGGAGGGCGTTATCCCCGGGCTGCTGCAGAAGTACCCGGGGCTTGGCTACGGCGTATCGGGCATGGCCGAGGAGGAGAGGAAGCTCGCCGTCAGCCTGGGTATCGGCTTCGCCCTGGCCATCTTCGGCATCTATATCCTGCTGGCCGTTCCCACCAGGTCCTACCTGCAGCCCCTGATCATCATGAGCGCCATCCCCTTCGGCATCATCGGCGCCATCGTCGGCCACTGGATCACCGGACACGCGTTCAGCATGTTGTCCGTGATCGGGGTGATCGCCCTTAGCGGCGTGGTGGTGAATGACAGCCTGCTGCTGGTGGATCACACCAACAAGGCCCTGGCCGCCGGGGCGACGCCATTCACAGCGGTGTCCGATGCCACCAGCAGGCGCTTTCGCGCCATCTTGCTCACCTCGGTGACCACGTTCATGGGGCTTTCACCGATGCTGCTCGAGCGCAGCGTCCAGGCACAAGCGATGGTGCCGATGGCCATCTCGCTGGCGTTCGGCATCCTGTTTGCCACGGTGATTACCCTGTTCCTGGTGCCCTGCCTCTACCTGATGCTGGACGATCTAGGCCGCTGGTGGACAGGCAAGACCGCCAATTCCACCGCGGCCGGTTCCACCGCGGCCGGTTCCACCGCGGCCGGTGATATCCCGGTCGGCGCTATAAAGTAGCGCTGCAGGCAACACAGCGCATGTAAAGGTTGCGCGGATCCTTCAGGCTGGCCAGCTCCTCGACTGCATCCGCCACCGGTGCCAGCAGGGCTCGCAGTGATGCCGGCAATGCGGAGGGTGCCCGGATCCCCAGGCTGCCCACACGATCCGCCAATTGCTGCAGGAACAGGTCCCGGGGCGACAGCGGCTGTCCCACATACTCCACCTGGTACTCTTCCAGCCCTGCCCTGGCAGCCGCCGCGTCTATCGCATCGGACAGGGAACCCAGTCCATCGAGCATGCCGTGCTCGAGCGCATCCGGTGCGCTCCAGATGCGTCCCTGGGCCAACATGTCCACCTGTTCAGTGCTGAGCTTGCGACCTTCAGCCACCAGCTCCACGAAATTGCGGTAGGTGAAATCAACCCCGCTGCGAAGGGCTGCGGCCACCTGGGGGTTCAGGGGTCGGTCCAGGCGCAGGGCGCCGGCCAGCTCGGTTGTGCCCACACCGTCGGTGTAGACACCCGCGCGCTCCAGCAGGCGCTCAAAAGTGGGTATCACCAGAAACACCCCGATGCTGCCGGTGATGGTGCCGGGTGTCGCCCAGATCTCGTCGGCCTGGGCCGCGATATAGTAGCCACCGGATGCGGCCACCGCGCCCATGGAGATCACCACAGGAACCCCGTTGGCCCGGGTGCGCAGCACCTCCTGGCGAATCACCTCGGAGGCGAACACGCTGCCGCCGCCACTGTCCACCCGCAGTACGATAGCGTGCACTCCGTCCTGTTCCGCCGCCGTCCTGATCAGCTCGGCCAGGGAGTCGCCGCCGATACTACCCGGGGGTTGCTCGCCGGGCATGATATTGCCCTGGGCGGTGATCACCGCCACCCGATCACCCTCCATGGGGATCAGCTCATTCGGGCGCATGCGGCGCACATAGGGTTCAAACATCACGGCCTCGAACAGCCCATCCTCGTCGCTGGCGCCGACCAACTCCACCAGCAAGTCATTGGCCTGGTCGCGATTCAGTACCTTGTCCACGAGGCCCGCCTTCAACGCCAGTGCGGCGGTGTCACCACCCTGCTCCGCCAGTGAATTGGCAAAGTTGTTGGCATAGGTATTCACGCTGCCCGGTGCCAGTTCCCGCTGGGCCTCGACCGTCGCGGCATACTGGCCCCACAGCACCTCCAGCCAGCGCCCGGTAATCAGTCTCTCACCCGGGGACATATCATCGCGCAGGAAGGGTTCCGCGATGGATTTGAACTCGCCGGCATGGAACACGTGCATGTTCAGCGACAGCTTTTCCAGGGTCTGGCGAAAATGGCTGCGATAGCTGGCGAAACCCTCAATGCCGACTCCACCCAGGGGATTGACGATAATCGTGTCGGCGTAGCTCGCCAGCAGGAACTGGTCCTGGGTAAAGAAATCGCCCACTGCCACTACCGGTTTGCCGGTGGCCTTGAAGGATTCGAGCGCAACGGCAATCTCCTGGGTCTTGCTGATGCCCACACTCCCCAGCTTATCGAGTTCCATCACCAGGGAGTTGATAGCCGCGTCGTCCCTGGCGAATTCGATGGCGTCGATGACATCCCGCAACAGCACCTCGTGATCCTCAGGCGCGGGTTCCGCGAGCAGGGCCTGCAGCGGGTCCACCGGCGATTTCTCGTCGACCACAGTCCCCGCCAGGTTGAGCAGCAGGGCAGCCTTTTCGGGTTGCGGCTCGCGGCTGTCGCCGAGCAATACAAACAGCAACAACGCGAGAACCAGCAGGAACAGGATGTTCGACAGCGCCAGCCGAACCCGGGTTATACCGTTCCAGACTGCCGAGAACAGCCTGCGCGGCCACGAAGATTTAGCCATTTCTCACTCTCCTGATACTTTTGGGATTGCGCCAGCGGCACGGACCTCCCGGGCCCGCCAGCGCACATACATCATTGCGGCGATAAATAGTGTCACCACTGCGACCATGCCGACAATCGCCAGCGCACTGCCGGGCTCGGCAAACAGGTTCACCACCAGCCGCGTGAAATACAGCAAACTGATGAAGCACAACCAGATATAGCTGCGCAGCTTATCCCGCAGCATACCGGGCAGGAATATCAGCAGCGGCAGGCAATAGGCCAGCCAGACAACCCAGGGAGCCTGGTGCAGCCAGGCGTCAGCCAGCTGCTGGGCCACGAGTACACCCCAGGCTACCCAGCTCATGCCATGCGCGACTGCGCTCGCCCGCCCGCGCCTCACCCGGCATTACCGGTGGCCAGACGTGCGATGCGCGCGCCCAGGGCCCGACACAGGGCCGCCTCCGTTTCATCGAGCGGCCGTGTGTTGTCCGGGCCCGCCCAGTGGGAGGCGCCGTAGGGTGTGCCGCCGGATGTCGTATTCATCAGCCCGGCCTCACTGTAAGGCAGCCCGGCCACCACCATGCCGTGATGCAACAGGGGCAGCAACATGCTTAGCAGCGTGGACTCCTGGCCGCCGTGGAGGCTGGAGGTCGACGTGAATACGCCCGCGGGCTTGTCGATCAGGGCTCCGCTGAGCCACAGGGAGGAGCTCTGGTCGAGAAAATACTTCAGCGGTGCCGCCATATTGCCAAAGCGGGTGGGGCTGCCCATCACCAGGCCGGCGCAATGGCGCAGGTCATCCGGCTCGCAGTAGAGTGGCCCTTCGGCGGGAATCTCGTCCGCGCTCCGCTCGCAATCCGCCGACACCGCTGGCACCGTGCGCAGTCGCGCCACAAGGCCGGGCACCCGCTCCACGCCGCGCGCCACCTGCTGCGCCATCGCCGCGGTGGCGCCGTGGCGGGAGTAATACAACACCAGGATATAGGGTTCGGCCATCAGCCAAGCAACTCCAGCACTCTTTCCGGGGGACGAGCGAGCACAGCCCGCTCGCCCCTCACCACGATCGGCCGCTCGATCAGCTGCGGGCAGGCGGCCATGGCTGCGACAAGCTCGGCGGCACTGGAATCACTGCCCAGGCCGCGCGCCCTGTAATCGTCCTCCCCGCGCCGCACCAACTGCGCGGCGTTCATCCCCCGCGGGCCCAGCAGGGCCTCTATCTGCCCGGCAGTGGGCGGGGTATGGAGATAGAGGACAATCCGGGGCTGTATCCCCCTGGCCTCGAGCAGCGCCAGGGTATTACGCGACTTCGAGCAGCGCGGATTATGGTAGATGATGAAATCGCTCACACGGTGTTTTCCGTAGGGACAAAAACAAGCGCTGCAGTATAGCAAAGCCGGCGCGCGTCTACTCCTCCCGAATCGGCATCCAAATCGACGCAAGCCGCATTGGCAACTGGCCGGAAACTCCGCCCGCAGGGGGCCTGGCCGGCGCTGCCCAGCGCCGGGGGTTCATGCCATAATATCGCCATGCATCTCGATTTCATTTCTTTTCCGGAGCTGTGGCGGCGTGCGCGCTACCTGTTCTCCCGCTTCAACGCGGATCGCTGCTCGGAGAATGCGGCGGCCCTGACCTATATGAGCCTGTTCGCACTGGTGCCGCTGCTCACGGTGCTGTACACCATGGCCTCGGCGGTGCCGGCCTTCCAGGGGATGGAGGCCAGGATGGAGGCTTTCATGTTCGAGCACTTCATGCCGGACACGAACTCTGACATTCGCGCCTACCTCGATGATTTTTCCCAGCAGGCGAGGAACCTGACGGGTCCGGGAATCGTATTCCTGGTGGTCACCGCCATACTCATGTTGCGCAACATAGAGAGCGCCCTCAACCAGATCTGGCGCGCCAGCGAAAACCGCGGCCCGGTATCGAGCTTCCTGCTGTACTGGGCGGTGTTGAGCCTGGCGCCCATCATGATCGGACTGGCGCTGGCGCTCAGTACCTACCTCTCTGCGTTCACTCATGCCCTGGAGCAGTACGATGTTATCGGTGTAGAGGCGTTCCTGCTCAAGATAACGCCGCTGCTGCTTAGCACAGCGGGTTTCAGCCTGGTTTATGTCGCCGTACCCAACTGCCGGGTACCTTTCAAGCACTGCCTGGTCGGCGGCTTTGTCACCGCGGTCGCGTTCCACCTGGCCAGGACGCTGTTTACCGATCTGGTGGTGGGCTCCAGTTACACGTTTATCTACGGGGCTTTCGCGGCAGTTCCCCTGTTCCTGCTGTGGATATACCTGTCCTGGAATATCGTCCTGATGGGAGGCATCCTGGTACACAGCCTGTCAGCCTACCAGAGCAGGGAACAGGCCAACCGCCCGCTGGTGCTAAAGGCGCTGGATGTGCTCTTCCTGCTCTGGCAGCGCCAGGAAACCGGCCAGGCGGTGGGCGAAATCGAGCTGCTCAACGGCAGCCACGATGTCACCCGGGGGCTGGACAGTGACAGTTGGCGGCTACTGCGAAATATATTCCTGGAAAAGAAGTTGATTGCCGAGAATGATCGCGGCCAGTACATGCTCAGCCGCGACCTGCACGCCATTAGTTTCAGCCAACTCAAGGAATGGGTGGATACCGAGTTCGCCCTGACCGCCGAAGAGCCGCCCGGTAAGCTGGGCTGGCAACAGGAAGCCTACCGGTTGCTGCAGGAGCAACGCAGGCAACAGCGCGAGATGCTGAACATCAGCCTGGCGGAGTTGTTCGGACAATGAGGTCGTGGCTGCTGTGGATACTGCTGCTGACCGCCTGCGCTCCCGCTGCGCCGCCGGGCAACAGCCTGCAACTGGATGAGTTGCAGGGCCAGTGGGTTGTCATCAACTACTGGGCCGTCTGGTGCAAGCCCTGCGCCCAGGAAGTTCCTGAGTTGAACGCACTGGACGAATTGCCCGGGGTCACTGTGCTGGGCGTGAACTTCGATGGGGCCAGTGGCGCGGAACTGGCGCAGCAGCTGCAACAACTGGCCATCCGGTTCCCGACCCTGGACGCCGATC
>JBFZEF010000148.1:0-8448 GCA_041307045.1 Halioglobus sp. | reverse complement strand
ACATAGGCGAAATACAGCACCAGTACCAGCAGCGCAAATCCCAGGCGCTGGCGGGCTTTCCGGCGTATTGCATCAAGTTGCTGTTGTTCTGTCACGCGTCGCTCCGGTCCCGGTCCAGATGGTGCTTATTCTTTTTAACGGCCAAGTGTCGCAGGCCTATTTCTGGTCAAAATCCACCACCACCTTGTCGCTGATCGGGTGGGCCTGGCAGGTCAGGATAAAACCCTGCTCGATTTCACCGGGCTCCAGGCCGTGGGTAATGTCCATATCCACCTTGCCTTCCAGTAGTTTCGCCTTGCAGGTGGAACATACACCACCCTTGCAGGAATAGGGTAGATCCAGTCCCTGGTTGAGCCCGGCGTCGAGGACGTTCTCGCCATCGGCGCTCAACTCGAACTGGCTGCCGCGGCCGTCCATGATCACCGTCACCTGGCTGAGCTTGCCGCCATAGTCCCTGGCGCGGGCGTGGTGCTTCGCCACCACGGCCCGGGCATCCTCCGCCGAGGCCGCGAACAGCTCGTAGTGGATGTGCTCCTCGGCGACACCGACCCCGAGCAGGCCCCGTGACACCTCGGAAATCATGGACTCGGGACCGCAGATGAAATACTCGTCGTAGCTGCCCAGCCTGATCAACTGCCGATTCAGCTCGGCGCCCTTGCGGTTGTTGAGGCGGCCGTTCAGCACATCCGCGCCCTGGTCCTCACGGCTGAGAATATTGACCCAGTGAAAGCGGGTCATATAGCGATTCTTGAGAAAACTCAGGGTGTCCCGGAACATGATGGTGTTGCTGCGCTGGTTGCCGAACAGCAGCGTCACCCGGCTCAAGGGCTCCTCCTGCAGAATGGTTTTCACATTGGACACCACCGGGGTTATACCACTGCCGGCGGAGATGAACAGATAGTTGCGCGCTTTGGCGGGGTCCAGCTCGGTATAGAAATTGCCCTGGGGCGGCATCACCTCCACAGTGGCCCCGGGCTGCAGCGAGTCGTTGGCGAAGTTGGAAAACACGCCCCCTTCCACCCGCTTGATAGCCACCTGCATGGCCCCATCATTGACCCCCGAGCAGATCGAGTAGGAGCGCCGCAGGGGCGCGCCATTCACCAGGGCCTGCAGGGTGAGGTACTGACCCTGCCGGTATTTGAACGTCGCGGCCAGTTCCGGGGGCACTCCAAAACTTAGCTTGATGGCCTGGTCCGTCTCCGGTTCTACAGCGGTGACGGTCAGCGGATAAAATTGCGGCTCTGCCATGGCGGATTCCTAAATCGGCTTGAAGTAATCGAAGGGTTCGGCGCAGTCTCCACACTGGTACAGGGCCTTGCAGGCGGTTGAGCCGAACTGGCTGACAGTGCGC
Organism: Halioglobus sp.; assembly: GCA_041307045.1. Classification (GTDB taxonomy): domain Bacteria; phylum Pseudomonadota; class Gammaproteobacteria; order Pseudomonadales; family Halieaceae; genus JARRPM01. The sequence goes on along the minus strand of JBFZEF010000148.1, from coordinate 7,097 downwards.
ACGCGCCCCGAACCACAGCGGGGACAATGTACGGGCGCTACCTCGTTTTCACCCGGCGGGGCGATGCCATAGGCGCGCAGCTTTTCCCGCGCGTCATCCGCCATCCAGCTGGTGGACCACGCGGGAGAGAGTTTGGTGACGATACGGCTATGGGGGTAACCGGCGTCGGCCAGGGCTCGCTGCACATCCTCCGCCATCACGGTCATGGCGGGACAGCCCGAGTAGGTCGGCGTGATGGTGACCACCACCACGCCATCTTCCAGCGCGATGTCCTGCAGCACTCCCAGCTGCCACAGGCTGACCACCGGGATCTCGGGGTCCACCACCGCATCCAGCAGGTCCCACAGCGGCTGCAGCGTGGAGTTGGCACGGCGTTGGCGGCGTTCGTGCTCTTCCACGGGCAGCAGGGGTATGCAGGCAGTAGCGGCCACAGCTGCTCCCCCTACCACTGCAGCCCGGGGTAGGCGCGCTGCATGAACTGCAGCTCGCTGAGCATATGGCCCAGGGATTCCGTGTGGATGCCGCGGCGGCCGCCGCTCACTTCCCAGCCACCGACGGGCCTTTGCAGGGTGGCCTCGGCCAGGGTTGCGGTCACGGACTGCTCCCAGGCGGGGCGCAGGCTCGCGGCATCCACGGCGATGCCGGCATCGGCCAGTTCCTGCTCCAGTTCATCCACCGCGAACAGTTCGGGCGTATAGCCCCACAGCTCATCCACGGCGCGCTGCAGGCGCCCATGGCTCTCGACGGTGCCATCACCCAGGCGCAGCATCCAGTCGCGGCTGCGACGCAGGTGGTAGCGGCTTTCCTTTACCGCCTTTTCCGCAATTGCCGCCAGACTCGAATCCGTCGACCGCCGCAGCGCTTCCATGTAGGCCAGGTTGTAGACATCCACCAGGTACTGGCGCGCCATGGAGAACGCGAAATCCCCCCGCGGCAACTCATTGATCAGGAGGTTGCGGAAATCGCGGCAGTCGCGGGTATAGGCGTAGGTATCCTCGGTGGAACCATCCGCAGCGAGTTCAGCCGCATAGCTGTAGAACATGCGCGCCCGGCCGATGAAATCCAGGGCGACATTGGTCAACGCCAGGTCCTCCTCCAGGAAAGGCCCGTTGCTGCACCACTCGGACAGGCGGTGCCCCAGCACCAGGGCATCGTCCCCCAGGCGGATGGCGTACTGCTTGATGGCGTCTTTCGATCTCGTCTCAGGCATGGTCCCGACCCCTTACATGTTGTTGACTTCTTCCGGCAGCTGGTAGTGCGTCGCGTTCCGGTAGGGTTTGTCGTCCAGGGGATCGTAGAAGCTCTCGCAGTCCCCCTCCTGGGAGGCCACGATATCCGAGGAATTGACCACCCAGATACTCACGCCTTCGCTGCGCCGGGTGTAGACATCCCGGGCGTATTCCAGCGCCTGCTGGGCATCCTCGGCGTGGAGGCTGCCGACATGCTTGTGATCCAGGCCGCGCCGGGAGCGGATAAACACTTCGAACAGTTTCATGTGGTCTGACATGGCACTCTCCTTCTAGGCTGCCGCTGAACTGGCGCGTTTTGACTTCTTCGACTCGTAGGCGGCGATGGCGTCGCGCACCCAGGCGCCCTCTTCGTGGGCCTTTACATGGTGCGCCAGCCGCTGGCGATTGCAGGGGCCATTGCCGTTGATCACCCGGCCGAACTCCTCCCAGTCGATCTCACCAAAGTCGTAGTGGCCGCGGGCCTCGTTCCACTTCAGGTTAGGGTCGGGAATGACAAGGCCGATCACCTCCGCCTGCTTCACGCTCTGGTCGACGAATTTCTGGCGCAGCTCGTCGTTGGTCTGGCGCTTTATTTTCCACTTCATGGACTGGGCCGAATGGGCCGATTCCGCATCGTGGGGCCCGAACATCATCAGTGACGGCCACCAGAAACGATCGAGGGCGTCCTGCGCCATGGCCTTCTGCTGCGCACTGCCCCGGGCCAGGGTCATCATGATGTGGTAGCCCTGGCGCTGGTGAAAGCTCTCCTCCTTGCATATGCGCACCATGCCGCGGGAGTAGGGGCCGTAGGAGGTGCGCTGCAGGGAGACCTGGTTGACGATGGCGGCGCCGTCCACCAGCCAGCCGATGGCGCCGATATCCGCCCAAGTCAGGGCCGGGTAATTGAAAATGGAGGCGTACTTGGCGACCCCGTCGTGCAGGGCCTGGATCAGTTCCTCGCGGCTCACCCCGAGGGTTTCCGTTGCACTGTAGAGGTAGAGGCCGTGGCCACCCTCATCCTGCACTTTCGCCAGCAGGACACACTTGCGGTGCAGGGTCGGCGCCCGGGTGATCCAGTTGCCCTCCGGCTGCATGCCGATCACTTCGGAGTGGGCGTGCTGGGAAATCTGCCGCACCAGGTTCTTGCGGTAGGCCGCGGGCATCCAGTCCTTCGGCTCGATCTTTTCCTCGGCGTCGATCCGCGCCTGGAACCTCGCTTCCAACTCGGCCTGCGAAACGTAAGTCTTCATCGTTGTTGCTCCTGTTCAATCCAACCAGCTAAACACGTTCTATCACCAGGGCGATCCCCTGCCCTACCCCGATGCACATGGTGCACAGGGCGTAGTGCCCACCCCGGCGGTGTAACTCGTACATGGCGGTTGTCACCAGCCTGGCACCGCTCATGCCCAGGGGATGGCCCAGCGCAATCGCCCCGCCGTTGGGGTTGACCCGGGCGTCCTCATCCGCCAGGCCAAGGCCGCGCATCACCGCCAGGCCCTGGGCCGCGAAGGCCTCGTTCAGTTCGATCACGTCCATCTGCGCCAGGGCCAGGCCCGCCTTTCCCAGCACCTTGCGGGTGGCTTCCACCGGGCCGTAGCCCATGATCCGCGGGGCCAGGCCGCTGCTGGCCATCGCCACCACCCGGGCCCGCGGGGCCAGGCCATGCTCCCTCGCGGCGGCGGCGGAAGCGACCAGCAGGGCGCAGGCCCCGTCGTTGACCCCCGAGGCATTGCCCGCGGTCACCGTGCCATTCTCCCGAAACGGTGTTCCGAGTCGCGCCAGGTCCTGCAGGCTGGTGTCCGCCCGGGGATGCTCATCGACGCTCACCAGCAGTGGCTCACCCTTGCGCCGGGGAATACTCACCGGCACGATTTCCCCGTCGAACCGCCCCGCCTGTTGGGCGGCGGCAGCGCGCTGCTGGCTGCGCAGGGCGAAGGCGTCCTGGTCCTCCCGGCTGATACCGAACTGCTGCGCCACGTTCTCCGCTGTCTCGGGCATGGAATCGACGCCGTACTGGGCCTTCATCAATTTGTTGACGAAGCGCCAGCCGATCGTGGTGTCATAAATTTGCGCATCGCGACTGAAAGCCGTGTTCGCCTTGCCCATCACGAATGGCGCCCGCGACATGGACTCGACACCGCCGGCAATGGCCAGCTCGATCTCGACGGCCTTGATGGCCCTGGCAGCCGAACCCACCGCCTCCATGCCGGAACCGCAGAGGCGGTTGACCGTCACCCCCGGCACTTCCACCGGCAGTCCTGCCAGCAGTGAACTCATACGCGCCACGTTGCGGTTGTCCTCACCGGCCTGGTTGGCACAGCCGAACCAGACATCGTCGACCCGGGACCAGTCCACGCCGGGGTTGCGCGCCAGCAGCGCACGAATAGGCACGGCGCCCAGGTCATCGGTGCGGACATCGGCGAGGCTGCCGCCATAGCGACCGATGGGAGTACGCACCGCGTCGCAGATAAATGCGTCAATCATTCAGAGGCTCTCCCGTGTTCGCGTCCACCAGGGCGCCACCGATGCGATGGGAGTTACCGCGGAACAGGGCGACCTGGACCCCATCCTGGTTGGTGACGATCACGTCGTACACGCCGGTGCGATTGCCCTGCACCACCTGCCGTGCCGCAGCGGTGAAGCGGTCGCCCAGTTTGCCAGGGGCCAGGAACTCGATCCTCGCCCCGGCCGCCACCGTGTTGTGGTTCTGGCTGTTACAGGCGTAGGCGAAGGCGGTATCCGCCAGGGTAAAGATGTAGCCGCCGTGGCAGATGGCGTGGCCGTTCACCATGTCCTCGCGCACCGCCATGCTCAGGGTGGCGGTACCCGGTGCGATAGCCTCGATTTTCATTTCCAGCGCCTGGCCGGCCCGGTCACTGGCCCACATGGCGGCGGCGCTGGCCTCTGCAATCTGTTGCGGGTTCATGCCGGTCATTCGCCTTTGTAGACGGGCGCGCGCTTGGCCAGGAACGCCGCGACCCCTTCCCTGTAATCATGGGTTTGGCCCGCCGCTCGCATCAGTTCCTTCTCGAGTTCCAGTTGCGCATCCAGGGAATTGGCGGCGGAGGCGGCAAAAGCCTGCTTGGTCAAGGCAAAACCGCGGGTGGGCTGGGTAGCCATCTGCTCGGCAAGCTCAAGGGCAGTGCCCATCAACTGGGCGTCATCCACTACCTGCCAGATCATCCCCCAGGCCAGGGCCTGTTCGGCGGACACCTTGGGTCCCAGCATGGCCAGGCCTTTGGCCCGGGCCATGCCTACCAGGCGCGGCAGGTGCCAGGTGCCACCGGAGTCGGGAATCAGGCCCAGCCTGGCGAAGGATTCGATGAAGCTGGCGGAGCGCGCGGCGATGACGATATCGCAGGCCAGGGCGATATTGGCGCCGGCGCCGGCGGCGACGCCGTTGACCGCACAGATCACCGGTTTCTCCATGGTGGTCAGCAGGCGGATCAGGGGGTTGTAATATTTCTCCACCGAGTCACCCAGGTCCGGCAACGCCTCACCCGGCGCGACAGCGCGGTCGTTGAGGTCCTGGCCGGCGCAGAAGCCGCGGCCGTTCCCGGTCAGCAACACCGCGCGCACGGCCTTGTCCGTCGCGGCCAGGGTGAGCGCTGCGCGCACCTCGCCGTGCATCTCGGCGGTAAAACTGTTGAGCGCTTCGGGCCGGTTCAGCTTAAGGACGGCGACGCCCCGGTTGATCGCAAACTCGATGTTTTTATAACTCATAGCCAGTCTCCTCTTCGCGCCGGGTCGCTCAGGCCTCGCGCCGCTCCACCAGGGTCATGATGTCGTAGACCGCCACCGGCTTGTCGTGCTGGTTGGTCACCTCGATCGCCCACACCACAACGCCGTTGGGCTTTTCGTCACCGCGGGGCTCCTTCTTTATCTTGCGCTTGACCGCCAGTTTCACCCGGATGGTATCACCGGGCGCCACCGGCTCGATGAAGCGCAGGTTCTCCAGGCCGTAGTTGGCGATCACCGGACCCGGCGACGGGTGCACAAACATGCCGGCGGCGGCGGAAATCACGAAATAGCCGTGGGCCACGCGCTTGCCGAAAAAGGAGTCCTTCGCCGCGATTTCGTCGAAGTGGGCATAGAAATGGTCGCCGCTGATGCAGCCGAAATTGACAATGTCTGCCTCGGTCACGGTGCGGCGATGGGTCACCAGGGTTTCGCCGATCCGCAGCTCCTCGAAATACTTTTTGAAGGGATGGCGGTCGTCGCTGTATACACGCGCGCCGGGGTGGTATTCGCCGGTGATCGCCATCAGGGTGGTCGGTGAACCCTGCAGGGCCGTGCGCTGCATATAGTGCTTGACCGCCCGGGCGCCGCCCAGTTCCTCGCCGCCGCCGGCGCGGCCCGGACCGCCGTGCACCAGCGCCGCCAGGGGCGAGCCGTGGCCGGTGGACTCGCTGGCACAGTCCCGGTTGAGGATCAGCATGCGCCCGTGCCAGGGTGCCGCGGCCAGGATGATGCGGCGCGCCTCGGCGTCATCGCAGGTGTACACGGAACCAACCAGGCTGCCCTTGCCCAGTGCCGCGATGGCCACCGCCTCATCGAGATCGCCGTAGGGCATCAGGGTGCTGACCGGGCCGAAGGCCTCCACCTCGTGCACCAGGCGTTTGTTGACAGGATCGTCGCAGCGCAACAGGGTGGGCGGGTAGAACGCGCCGCCGCGGTTATCACAGCCGGTGAGGGGAAAGTCGGCACCACCACCCAGCAACACCTCGCACTCCTGCGCCAGTTCATCGACCCGCGCCTGTACGTCCCTGGCCTGGTCCCGGCCTACCAGCGGCCCCATGCGCACGCCTTCCGCCGCGGGATCGCCCACCACCGTGGCGGCCAGGCGCGCCTGCAGGGCCGCGGCCACCGCCTGCATCCTGCCGGCGGGGACGATGACGCGGCGAATGGCGGTACATTTCTGCCCCGCCTTGACGGTCATCTCCCTCGCGACTTCCTTGATGAACAGGGCGAATTCCTCGTCCTCGACCTGTACCGACTCGCCCAGGATGGCGCAGTTCAGGGAATCGGCCTCCATGGTGAAGGGGATCGACTTCGCCACGATAGTGGGATGGCTTCGCAGCTTGCGACCGGTGCTGGCGGAACCGGTGAAGGTCACCACGTCCTGCTCACCCAGATGATCGAGCAGGTCACCCGCACCGCCACAGACCAGTTGCACAGACCCCTCGGGGAGGAAACCGCCGGCGATAATCTCCCGCACCATGGCCTGCGTGAGGTAGGCACTGGCCGTCGCCGGCTTGACGATCACCGGCATGCCCGCGGCCAGGCTGGGGGCGATTTTTTCCAGCATGCCCCAGCAGGGAAAGTTGTAGGCATTGATATGCACGGCGACGCCGGGCTTGGGGCTGAGGATATGGCGCCCGAGAAAAGTCCCCTTCGCCGACAGCCGCTCTATCTCGCCCTCGACCATGATGACATCGTTGGGGAATTCCCGGGGGACCAGGCTGGCATAGCTGAACACCGTGCCGATTCCGCCCTCGATATCCACCCAGCCATCGGCGCGGGTGGCACCGGTGCGCGCCGACAGGGTGTAAAAGTCTTCCTTTTTCGCCATCAGGTGTTTGCCCATGGCTTTCAATGCCGCCGCGCGATCATGGAAAGTCATGGCGCGCAGCGCCGGGCTGCCGACCTCGCGGGCATGGCGCACCATTGCGGCGAAATCGATGCCCGCGCTGGAAACCTCGCACACGGTATCCCCTGTCACCGCATCAAAGACGGCCACACCTGGCCCGGTACCTTCCCGCCACTGTCCGGCAGCATAGCTCGGCAACTTCATCACCTGATCTCCGCGCATTCGATTTATTTGGGCATTATGATACTAAATAATTGAATAAGTAAACTTTACTGTAA
>JBFZEF010000146.1:0-11530 GCA_041307045.1 Halioglobus sp. | reverse complement strand
CTACCGCCCGCCTGCGCCGCACTGCGCTGCAGCGCGGTAAAGTCGAGCTTGCCGCGCAGCCAGCGCTGGGCGCCGCCCCAGTCGATCAGCGCGGGCTCTTGGAGTTCCAGGGGGGGAGCGGTCGATTTGATCGACAGGCGCCAGAGGGGTTCATCGCCGGCGAAAAATGGCAGGGTCATTTCCCGCAGCTGTTGCCAGAAATTCGCTCCGCCCGCCAGCCGCTCACCGCCCCAGTGGGTGGCGGTATGGTCAACGGCCGCCGCCGCGCCGGACAGGCGCAGGTAGAGGCGTCCGTGGAGCCAGCAGGCGCCGGACAGGGGGCCGGGCTGGCCCGCCCGGCGGTTCATGGTGTCGATCGCTGCGGCTGCATCCATGTCGTAGGCCAGGGTCAGGCTGTGTTCCGGGCGTGGCAGGACTTTGAGGCTGACCTGGCTGAGCACACCGAGGGTTCCCAGGGCGCCGGCCTGCAGGCGCGAGACGTCGTAACCGGCCACATTCTTCATGACCTGGCCGCCGAAATTCAGCAGCTGCCCGCGGCCGTCCAGCAGTTGCACGCCCAGTACCATATCCCGGGCGGAGCCTGCCCATGGCCGGGCGGGCCCCGAGATATTGGTGGCCACCGTGCCGCCCACGGTGGCCCGGCCATCGAACAGCGGCGGTTCGAACGACAGCATCTGGCCCTCCCGCTCCAGGGTCGCCACGATCTCAGCCAGGGGCGTACCGGCGCGGGCTGTCAGCACCAGCTCGGAGGGCTGGTAGTCGATAATCCCGCTGTGGCCCCACACCGCCAGCTCCTGCCCCGGGCAGTCCCGCCCCAGCAGTTGCCGCTTGCTGCCGCCGCCGCAGATATACAGTGCCTGTTGCCGCGACGCGGCCTCGGCGATGGTGGCGGCCATTTCCCCGCTGCGATCAGTCATGGCTGTGCCGCGCCGGCAGGGCGCGATACTCCTGGCAACGCTTGAGGATGGGAACGCCCTTGCCCGGGTTGAGGGTCAGCGCCGGGTCGAAGGCGTATTTGATGTCCTCCAGCAGCGCCAGCTCGGCGGTGCTGAACTGGTGGCTCATCTGGCGCAACTTTTCCAGTCCCACGCCGTGCTCGCCGGTAATACAGCCGCCAACCTCCACCGACAGTGCGAGGATATCCGCGCCAAACTGTTCCGCCCTGCGCACCTGATCGCTGCTGCTGGCGTCGAACAGGATCAGGGGGTGCAGGTTGCCATCCCCGGCGTGAAATACATTCGCCACCTGCAGGCCATATTTCTCGGACAGGGCGGAAATGGCGGTCAGCACGCGGGATACCTGGCGCCGGGGAATGGTGCCATCCATGCAGTAGTAGTCCGGCGCCAGTCGCCCCACCGCGGGAAACGCGCACTTGCGCCCCTGCCACAAACGCGCCCGCTGGGCTTCGTCCGCGGAGACCACGATGGTCGTGGCGCCCTGTTCGCGAAACAGGGCTTCAACCCTGGCGCTGCAACTGGCGACTTCTTCGAGGGTGCCATCCACCTCGCACAGCAGCAGCGCCTCGGCATCGCGAGGATAACCTGCTGCGGCGAAGTCATCCGCCGCCTGGATCGCCAGCCGGTCCATCATCTCCAGGCCGGCGGGAATAATGCCGGCGGCAATCACTGCGCCCACCGCGTCCCCCGCAGCGCTGACCGAGTCAAAGCCGGCCAGGATCACCTGGGCCGCCTGGGGTGTGGGCAGCAGGCGCACGGTGACTTCCACCACTACGCCCAGCAGGCCCTCGGAACCGGTCAACAGGGCCAGCAGGTCGTAGCCGGGACTGTCCAGCCCCTGGCTGCCAATGGTGACGCGCTCGCCTTCTACAGTGAGCAGCTCCAGGGCGAGGATGTTGTGCACGGTGAGCCCGTACTTGAGGCAGTGTACGCCGCCGGAATTTTCCGCCACGTTGCCGCCGATACTGCAGGCGATCTGGGAGGAGGGGTCCGGGCCGTAATACAATCCGTGGCGGGCCACCGCCGCGGAGATGGCCAGGTTGCTGACGCCGGGCTGCACCCGCGCGGTGCGCGCCAGGGGATCCACCTCGATGATGCGGTCAAGCCCGGCCAGGACCAGCAGGACGCCCTCCGGGTGGGGCATGGCCCCGGCGCAGAGGCCGGTGCCGGCGCCACGGGCCACCACCGGCACGCCCAGCTCGTGGCAGATTCGCAACACCTGCTGCACCTGTTCGACGGTTTCCGCCAGGACGACCAGCAGCGGCAATTCGCGGTAAATGGTGAGCGCGTCGCACTCGAAGGGGCGCTGTGATTCGGTATCGGCGAGCAGGCAGTGCCCCGGCAGAATCGCTCGCAAGCGGCGCAGCAGTGTGTCCCGTGGCACGGGCGGCATGTGATGGGCTTGCACGGCCGTTGCTATCCTAATCTATGGGCGTAATGTCGGTTGAATCTGCAGGCATTGAAAACCCCGTGCCATTGCGCCCCAGGGTGTGCTCTGCAAACACCTCGTCCACCCCGGCCAGCCAGGCGGTCTTAAGGCCGGGCAGGGGGGTAGGGGGTACCACGTGGTAGAACAACAGGTGGCCGACCCGGGCGTCCCTGGCGATCTGTGCCGCTTCCACCGGGGTTGTGTGGTAGTCGGGTATGTCCGTGGTAATCCTGGTCAGAATGTCGTTGCCCGCCCGGACCGCCGCCCGGTTCATCTGCTGCACCAGGTGCGGTGAGAGCCCCTCGTGCACCAGCAGGTCTACGCCCTCGGCGAAGTGTTGCAGGTTGGCGGACTTGACGGTGTCACCGCTTATCATGGCGGTGCGCCCCTTGTAGCTGAACAGGTAGGCCACCGCAGGCTCTACCGGGTCGTGCTCCACCCTGATCATCTGCACCAGCAGATGGTCCCGCTCGTACACGACTGTCGCCTCCCCAGGGGGCGGTGGTGGATACGCGATCGCCTCCATGCCGTGGCCGGACAGTGGCGCCACCGAGTCACCGTGGTGGGCCTGGCGATACACCGCGTCCCGGGAATAGGACTGGTTGAAGCCGGCCACTACTTCGGCGACCCCCTCGGGACCGTGCACGGGAAGCGGCCTGGTATGTGCTGCGCTGGCCCAGCGCAGGGTCGCCAGTTCACCCAGCCCGTCGATGTGGTCGGAGTGGAAGTGGGTGAGGAACACCGCATCCACCCGGCCCACCGGCAGGCGCATGGGGCCGAGGTTGCGGGCGCCGCCGGTGCCGGCATCGACGAGGAGCAGTTTATTGCCGGCGATAACAGCCACGCAGGGACCGGATCGCACGGGGTCGGGCAGGGGGCCCCCGGCGCCGCAGAGGATCACGCTCAGGCCGTCAGGCAGTGTGTCCAGCAGGCTGCTTGCAATGTTGCGCTCCAGCATTCCCCCCATCAATGCCGTGCCCAGCGGGGCGCGCACCGCGTACAGCACTGCGGCTACCAGGGCGATTCCGGTAAGGGTGATGCCGGCTTTCTTCATGCTGCGGTGTCATCCGATGCCAAAGCGTTCGGCTCTCATTCAAGCACAGGCCCGCGCTGAAAGCCAAGCCAACGGCATGAGGCCCGACTCAGAAGCGGAAGGACTTGCGCCAGCGCTCGTAGATGATCTGCCACACCGGCTCCTTGCGCGGTGCCACCTCGGACTCGAAGTAATGATTGATCCGCTTGATGTCCGCAACATTATTCTTCACCACGGCGCCCACCAGGAAGTCGGTAAAATCCTCGGCCTGCATGACGCCGTCACGGTAGTAGTAAGCATAGACGCCCATGGCGTGGGCGACCGAAACCGCTTCGGCGGTGGACAGCACGGCGGACGCCAACCGGTCGGTACTGCGCCCGTCCAGGGTCTGGCCGTTGCGCAACTCATGGAATATCAGCACCAGCGCCCGGACAATGTCCTGGTCAGGTTCAACGCTCACGCCCGAGGCCTGCAGCAGTTTGCGCGATTCCCGCAGCACCACAGCGATCTCGTCATCGACCGAGCTGATGGGGCGAATCGTCTCGAAGTTCATCCGCCGTTTCAGTGCCGCACTCATCTCGTTGACCCCGAGGTCAGAGGTGTTTGACGTCGCCACCAGGTTGAAGCCCTCCCGTGCGTACAGGATGGACTGTTCTCCGGACAGTTCCGGAATCGGTATGCTGCGCTCCGACATGATCGACAGCAGTGCGTCCTGCAGGGCCGGGGAGGAGCGTGCGATCTCCTCATAGCGAACCAGAAGTCCAGCTTCCATGCCGCGGTACACGGGGCCCGGTATCAGTGCCTCGATGCAGGGCCCCCTGCGCTCCAGGATCGATGGGTTCCAGCTGTACAACAGTTGCTGTACCGTCTCTATCGCGCCGCCCTGGACCACCAGGGTGGAGTTGTTGGAAATGGCCGCACAGATCAGTTCCGACAGCCAGGACTTTGCCGTCCCGGGTTCACCCACCAGCATCGCGCCGCGCTGGGTGGCGAGGGAAACGATCACCCGGGTGACGATGGCGCTGGGGGCGACGAACTTCGGGCTGCAACCCTGGGCGGCATCTCCCAGCACGAAGGCTTCCACGCCCCGGGGTGACAGGCACCAGCCGGGCGGTCGGGGGTAGGGGTCGCTCTCGCGCAGCGCTGCGAGCTCATCGGCGTAGTAGATTTCGGCGGGCAGCCGCTGGGCGGCCTTTGCTGGCGTTGGCATTTACCACGCACCTCTCTTTTCCGGTGCCATGCGATCCGAAGGCAGGATGCGCGGCACCTCCTGCAGCGGGATGAGGCCGTCGATGACATGGTTCAGGGCGCTGTCGCGCATGGTGGTCAACCCGGAGTCCAGCGCTATGGAGCGTAGGCGGGCCATCGGGTGCTGCAGCGAGATGGCGGTGCGGATGTCCGAGTTGACCTGCATGTACTCGACCACCGCCACCCGGCCGTGGGTACCGCGGCCGTGGCAGGCCTCGCAGCCGCGGCCGACATAGCAGCGGAAGCTGGCGGGTATGCCCTCGGGAAACAGCTCCTCGAGAATGGCGGGGTCGGGCTCCGCCTCGGTCCTGCATTCAGGACAAATGCGTTTGGCGAGTTTCTGGGCAATCACACCCATCAGCTCACTGGCAATGGAGTTGGGGTGCACTTTCAGGTCGTACAGCCGCTGCAGTGCATCCACCGCGTCATTGCTGTGCAGGGTGGACAGCACCACATGGCCAGTCTGGGAGGCCCGGATGGCTTCCAGGGCGGTTTCCTGGTCGCGGATCTCCCCTACCAGGATCACATCCGGATCCAGGCGCACGAAGGAGCGCATACCGTCGGCAAAATTGAAGCCGATCTCGGGGCGGGTCCAGGTCTGCTGGATATTCTCCATGGAATATTCGATGGGGTCTTCAATCGTAAGCACCTTGCGGCGACCGTCTTTGGCCAGTTCCGACAGGCCCGCGTAGAGCGTGGTTGACTTGCCCGAGCCAGTGGGTCCTACCACCAGCACCAGGCCGGAGGGGTTGTCGAGCAGGCGTCGGTAGTGCCGCATCACCGCCGGGCCCATGCCCAGATCCTCGATGGCGACGATATTGCCCGACTGCGGCAACAGGCGGATAACCACCGCCTCGCCGTGCAGCGAGGGCTGGATCTGGATACGCAGGTCGTAACTCATCCCGCCGGCGGTGAGCTGGGAGCGCCCGCCCTGTGGCAGGCGTTTCTCGGCGATGTCCATGTCGGCGCGAATCTTGATTACGTTGACCAGGCCGCGGGTATCCTGCGGCGAGGGGGCGTAGTGACTGAGGTTGTGCAGGTCGCCGTCCACCCGCAGGCGAATTCGTGTATGTGCTTTGTACATCTCGATATGCAGGTCGCTGGCGCGCTCACTTACCGCTTCCAGCAACAGGGCGTCATACAGTGTTATCAGGTGGGCTTCGATATGGTTGTTGGACGGGTCCAGCAGGTCCCGCGCGCTTTCACGCCCGCTTGACCTGTCCCTGTCCGGCAACAGCTCGGCCCCCTGCAGGGAGAGCTCAAGGGTGGTCCACAGCCGTTTGAAATCCGCGGGCGTGACCAGCACCTTACTCACCTGATCACAGGAGTGCATGTGGAGGATATCGGCGACCGAGCTGTCGGGGTCATCAGTAGCCACCAGCAGGATGTTGGCGTCGAGCCGGATCGGGATCAGGTGGTGGCTGTCGAGGAAACTGCGGGAGAAGTTTTCCATCAGGTGAGGCTGTACCGCAGGCAGCAGTTCGTCAACCGTGGCGAAATGCATGCCGTTCTGCTGCGCAAGTTGTTGATAGAGCGTGGCGTCTTCCAGGTTCAGTTTGTCCCGCAGGACCTTGATTACCGGCAGCTTCTTCTGGCGCGCCGTCCTGCGCGCCTCGGACAGCATGATCTGGTCGACCATGCCCATATCCAGCAGGGTCATACCCGTGTCGCGGGAGAAGTCGACCAGCGCCACTTCCGTGCGCACCACCGCGCCCAATTCGGAGATGATGTAACGGGCCAGGATGTGGGAAGCGGTGTCGCTTTCTTCCAGCGCCAGCAGGAAACCTTCGGGGGTCAGCTGCTGCAGCAACTTGTCTTTGTTGTCTACCCGGGGACTGGAAACAAGTATGCGATCAAACGGGCCGAGGTCGGGAGCTCCCAGGCTCCCATCCCCCGTACGCAGGACCAGGTTGGCCAGTTCCAGCTTATTGAACCTGCCCTGGGCCCAGCGCGCGATGGCGGGGTTGATCTCGATGGTGACGACCTGTGATGCCAGCTTCGACAACAGTGCCGACAGGTAGCCGGCACCGGTGCCCACCTGGAGCACGTTGTGGCGCGGCTCGATGTCGGCGTGCCTGAGGATATCGAGCACCGCCTGGGTCGGCGGGATACTGCGCCCGAGGACCAGGTTGGGATCCTTCATCTCGACGAACTGGTCCCGGGGGAGCATGTGTATGGCGTTATTGATGCGTTGGGTCCTGGCCGTTTTGCCCTGCTGCATGCGCTCCTTCCCGGTTGGTAATCGTCGTTTCATGACTGGTGAGTATACGGCTTGTGCCAACCCCCCCTGTGTTGCGCCAGATCAACGAACTCAGGGGGGGACGGAGCGAACTGTTAACCGGTTCGCGGGTGGACGATTGTCGACAGCGAGGTGTAGCCGTGGACGAAGCTGGACAGGGTGCGCTCGGGCTCGCCTACCACCTCGATGCGCTCGAAGCGCTTGAGTATCTCCTCCCACAGGACGCGCAACTGCAATTCCGCCAGCCGGTTGCCCATGCAGCGGTGGATGCCGAAACCGAAGGAGAGGTGCTTGCGCACATTGGGACGGTCGATAATGAACTCGTCCGGGCGCTCGAATACGGCCTCGTCGCGATTGCCGGAGACGTACCACATGATGACTTTGTCACCGGCCTTTATCTGCTGCCCGCCCAGCTCGGTGTCGAACTTCGCGGTGCGGCGCATATGGGCCAGCGGTGTCTGCCAGCGTATTGTCTCGGCGACCATGCTGGGTATGAGTTCCTGCCTGGCGACCAGTTTGCGGTACTGCCCGGGATTGTTGGCCAGGTTGAGTACGCTGGCGCTCATGGTATTGCGGGTCGTGTCGTTACCTCCGACGATGAGCAATACCAGGTTGCCCAGGTATTCCTGCGGCCCCATATTCCGGGTGGCCTCGCCGTGGGCGAGCATCGAGACCAGGTCGTTGCCCGGCGGCGCATTCACCCGCTGGTTCCACAGCCCGGTAAAATACGCCAGGCACTGGTGCAGGATCTCCTTGCGCTGCTCCTCGCTGTCAATCAGCCCCATACCGGGGATGGCGGTGGAGATGTCGGACCAGTAGGTCAGCTTGCTGCGATCCTCGAAGGGGAAGTCGAACAGGGTGGCCAGCATGCGGGTGGTGAGCTCGATGGATACCCTGTCCACCCAGTTGAAGGTCTCTCCCAGCGGCAAGTGCTCCAGCACGTCGATGGTGCGTGCGCGAATGACGGGTTCGAAATTCCTCAGGTTCTCGGGGCCGGCAACGGGGGCCACCACCTTGCGCTGCTCGTCGTGCTTGGGCCGGTCCATGGCGATGAACATGGGCAGGGGCAGGTCCTCCTGGGGATCGCGAATCACAATGGCGGGTTCAGAAGAGTACACATCGTGGGAGGTGTCCACGGTCATGATGTCGTCGTAGCGGGTGATTGACCAGTAGGGGCCGAAGAAGCTCTCGGCGCAGTAGTGCACCGGTGCCTCCTCCCGCAGGCGCTTGAACCAGGGCCAGTGGGCATCGTGCGCGAACAGGTAGGGGTTGGCCACGTTGATCTCTGCCAGGGGCAGGGTGTATGGGTCCTGCTTGACCTGGTCTTCGGTATAGTTGGGGCGCGCTTCTGTCATAAGGGCCGTTCACCTGTGCAAGGTATAATCCAGCTGCAGTCTAGAGCATAGCCGTGGCTTTGGCCAAGCGCGGCCGGCCAGGCGCGCCACTTGCGCAGCTTGTGCAGGCGGCTAAACTGCTTGCGGTGCGGGGCGTCACCGGAAACAATCAGGTATAACAACCGCCAGAGGAAGTCATCCCATGAAAACCGTTTCGAAATGCCGGCTGGCCGGCTCCTTGTCATTGCTGCTGAGCGCCGCCGCGCTTGCCGCCGAGCCGGCTACCAATGCGTACTTCGGCGCGGTGCACGTCCATACCAGCTACTCTTTCGACGCCTACACCAACGGCACCCTGACCACGCCGGCCCACGCCTACCAGTGGGCCCAGGGCAAGGCCATTCCCGGCGGCGGGGGCGGGCCCGACCTGCAGCTCAAGCAGCCGCTGGACTTCTATGCGGTCTCCGATCATGCCGAATGGATGGGGGTTTTCAAACAGATGGAGGACCCCGCCAGCCCGCTGAGCAAGCTGCCGCTGGCGGCAGATATCACCTCGCCTGACCAGAACACCCGCATGCAGGCATTCGCCACCGTGCTGCGCGATTTCAGCATGGGAAAATCCGACCCGGCGCTGAATAACCCGGCGGTCAACAAGAGTGTCTGGAAAGAGATCGTTGCCACTGCCGACGAGTACTACCGCCCCGGCGAATTCACCACCTTCCCGGCCTTTGAGTGGTCCTCCAACCCCGAGATGCGCAATCTGCACCGGGTGGTCGTGTTCGGGAGCTCCAGCAATGTGCCCGAGAGCGCCTTGTCGTCCATCGACTCCACCGATCCGGAACACCTGTGGGCCTGGATGGGCGAGCAGCGCAAGAGGGGCGCGACCCTGCTCGCCATCCCCCACAATGCCAACGCCAGCGATGGCCTGATGTTCTCCCTGCAGACTCAGGACGGCAAACCCCTGAGTGAGGCCTATAACCGCACCCGGCAGGAGAACGAACCGCTGTACGAGATCACCCAGATCAAGGGGACCTCCGAAGCCCACCCCGCGCTCTCACCGAATGATGAATTCGCCGGTTTCGAACAGTGGGACTACACCCTGTCCGCTGACAGTTTGCGGCCCACGCACCGCAAGGGCAGCTTCGCCCGCCAGGCACTGCTGGACGGCCTGGGCTTTGCCGCGAAAGGCATGGGCAACCCCTTTCGCTACGGGTTTATCGGCGATACCGATACCCACAACGCCGGCGCCAGCCACGAGGAGTACAACTACACCGGCAAGTTTGCCTTCGAGAACAATCCGGCGCACCGGCTGGAGGGCGTGAAGGGCCAGCCTCCGGGGCAGGTGCAGCAGGTCAGGGAATTCAGTTCCGGCGGCCTGGCCGGGGTATGGGCTGCGGAAAATACCCGGGAGGCCATCTTCGCCGCCATGCTGCGGCGGGAGACCTTCGGCACCAGCGGGCCCCAGATCAAGGTGCGCTTCTTCGGCGGCTGGGCCTACAGTGCTGATGACGTGAACAGCCCCGACTTTGTCGCCAGGGGCTACGCCGGGGGGGTGCCCATGGGCGGTACACTGCCGGCGCCGGCTGTGAAAGGGTCCGGTGAGAAAGTCGCGCCGTCCTTCCTGGTCTGGGCCAGTAAGGCCGCAGACAGCGGCAATCTGGACAGGATCCAGGTCGTGAAGGGCTGGCTCGGCGCCGCCGGTGCCCAACAGGAGAAAATCTTCGATGTGGCCTGGAGCGGCGAGCGCCAGCTCGATGCCGCGGGCCAACTGCCTGCGGTGGGCAACACGGTGGACGCGGCGAAGGCAAGTTACAGCAACAGCATTGGCGCGCCCGCGCTGGCCGCGGTCTGGACCGACCCCGAGTTCGATGCCAGCCAGCACGCCTTTTATTATGTGCGGGTACTGGAGATACCGACCCCGCGCTGGAGCACCTACGACGCGGCCAAACTCGGCGTCGCGGTGCCCGGCGGGCTGCCCACCAGTATTCAGGAGCGGGCCTTTACCTCGCCCATCTGGTTTGAACCCCCAGTCGCTACCGTGGCGGCGGCGAACTAGCCGTGGCCGAGGCAAGCGGCAAGGCCGCCAATACTGTTGCAGCGTCACCGGAAGTTCCCTATGTCCTGGCCGAGCGCAACGGGCCAGTGCTGTGGCTCACGCTCAACCGGCCCGCCCAGCGCAACCCCCTGTCCAGCGGGATGATCCAGGCGCTGGCGGCGGCGATCGGTGCCGCGGGCGCTGATCCCGCAGTGCGGGCGATAGTTATCGCCAGCACCGGCCCGGTGTTTTCCGCGGGGCATGACCTGCGCGAAATGGGTCGGCGCGAAGGGGAAACGGAGCAGGAGCGGGCAGCGCGGATTCGCGGGATCCTCGATGCGTGCGCCCGGATGATGCTGGCGATCGTGCACTCCCCCAGGGCGGTAATCGCTTGCGTGGAGGGCGTCGCCACCGCCGCCGGCTGCCAGCTCGTGTCCGCCTGCGATCTGGCGCTGGCAAGCGAGGATGCACAGTTCTGCACGCCGGGCGTGAATATAGGCACGTTCTGCACCACGCCGCTGGTGGGCATCGGCCGCAACATGCATCGCAAGCACGCCATGGAAATGGCGCTCACCGGGGACCTGATGTCCGCTGCGGATGCCGAGCGCTTCGGCCTGGTAAACCGGGTCTTACCCGCCGCTGCGGTGCGCGGCGCCGTGGCGGAGCTGGCGCTGAAAATCGCCGGCAAGTCCGCCAGCGCAATCCGCTCCGGCAAGACAACCTTTTACCGGCAGATTGATATGCCGCTGCAGGAGGCGTTCGGCTACGCTACCGACGCCATGGTGCAGGGCCTGCTCTCGCCGGATGCCGAGGAGGGCAGCCGGGCGTTCCTGGAAAAGCGCAGCCCGCAGTGGGGGGATGACTGAACACCCTGACTTCCGACGGGGACATCGCCAGGGTCCTGGCCGCAACCCGAAGCATTGCCCTGCTGGGCGCCAGCCACAATCCCGCCCGGCCCAGCCATGAGGTGATGCGCTTCCTGCTGGCCTGTGGCTACGAGGTGCACCCGGTAAACCCTGGCCTCGCCGGGCAGCAGTTGCTGGGCCGCCGGGTTTACCCCGACCTTGAGTCAATACCGGTAGCCATCGATATGGTCGATGTATTTCGCCAGTCGCGCTACCTGCAGGGCATCGTGGACGAGGCCATCGCGATCGGTGCCAAAACCCTGTGGACCCAGCTGGGTGTGATCGATGCGACAGCCGCCGCAACGGCGCAGCGCGCGGGCCTTGCAGTGGTGATGGATCGCTGCCCCGCGATCG
>JBFZEF010000145.1:0-9700 GCA_041307045.1 Halioglobus sp. | reverse complement strand
ATACCGCCCTCCACAAGGCGCGCATCGCCGACTACATTTTCGCCGACGGCGCCGCACTGGGCGCCGGTGCAACTTTCAGCTGAATCGCAACCACTCCTAACCACTCCTAATCACTACAGAGGACTCAACAGATGGCAGACGCGTATATTGTAGACGCAGTGCGCAGCCCCACCGGAAAACGCCGGGGGGGCCTCGCAGAAGTGCACGGCGCCGACCTCGGCGCCCACGTGCTGCGGGCGATTGTGGAACGCAACGGCATCCCGGACGTGGATTACGACGACGTGATGTTCGGTTGCCTGGACGCGATCGGCCCGCTGGCCGGGGATATCGCCCGCACCTGCTGGCTGGCCGCGGGCCTGTCCGACGAGGTCCCGGGCACCACCATCGATCGCCAGTGCGGCTCCTCCCAGCAGGCCGTGTCATTCGCCGCGCAGTCCATCATGGCGGGTGTGAATGATGTGGTGATCGCCGGCGGCGTCCAGACCATGTCGAAAATACCCATTTCCGCTGCGATGATCGCGGCCCAGCCCCTGGGTTTCAGCGATCCCTTCTCCGGCAGCCAGGGCTGGCGCGCCCGCTACGGCGATGTGCAGGTGTCCCAGTTCAACTCCGCCCAGATGATCGCCGACAAGTGGAAGTTGTCCCGCGAGCAGATGGAGGCCTTCGCCCTGGAGTCCCACACCCGGGCCCTGCGCGCCATCGCGGAGGGCCGCTTTGACCGGGAGATCGTGCCCCTCAACGGCATCACCATGGACGAGACCCCGCGCCGCACCTCGCTGGCGCAAATGGCTGAGCTGCAGCCGCTGGCGGAAGGCGGCACCATCACCGCCGGCGTCTCCAGCCAGACCTGTGACGGTTCGTCCGCTATGCTGATCGTGTCCGAGGCGGCGCTGAAGCGCTACAACCTGACTCCCCGCGCCCGCATCGTCCACATGAGCGTGCGCGCGGAAGACCCGATCTGGATGCTCACCGCGCCCATCCCCGCCACCGCTTACGCGATGAAGCGCGCCGGGATGAAACTGCAGGACATCGACCTGGTGGAAATCAATGAGGCGTTCGCCTCCGTGCCGATGGCCTGGCTGCACGAGACGGGCTATCCGCACGAGCGAACCAACGTGAACGGCGGCGCGATCGCGCTGGGTCACCCGCTGGGCGCCACCGGCACCAAGCTGATGACGACCCTGCTGCACGAGCTGGAGCGCACCGGCGGCCGCTATGGCCTGCAGACCATGTGCGAGGGCGGCGGCCAGGCGAATGTGACGATCATTGAGAGGCTGTAGTTGTTTCGGTTACGTTCGTGGATCCGCCTCCGGAGCGCGGATTAACCACCCGGGACACGCCGTGAATACGTCCATGTAGGCTCGGCTGCAGCCATCCATGGCTGCAGACGGTCCCGGGCAGTTAATCCGCGCACCAGAGGCCAGTTCGGTTCGTGCCACTTGGTCGCAAGGAACAATAGGTAGCGCCGAGTGTACGTACCACCCGCGCTGGACCGTTGAGCGCATGGATGCGCGATACGAGCCCCCATGGATGGGTTCACGGCGAGTCCAGCGCGGGTGGTACGTATGCTCGGTGCGGCGAGTAATGAACGATCGGCACAATCGATTTCAAACAGCGCAGTCCAGGCGCGAGCACACGTTGCCAGGCGAAGGAAGGAGAGGAAGCAACAAATGAGCAAGATATGCAAAGACAGGGTAGTGATCATCACCGGCGCCGGGGGTGGGCTTGGGGCTGCGCATGCGCGGGTGCTGGCGAGTGAGGGTGCCTGCGTGGTGGTCAATGACATCAACGAGGCGGCGGCCAGTAAGGTGGTTGAGGAGATTATCGCCGCCGGTGGCAGGGCGGTGGTCAACACCTCTGACATCACCAACTACAACGACAGCCTCAATGCTGTGAAACAGGCGCTGGCGACGTTTGGCGACCTGCACGCGGTGGTGAACAACGCCGGCATCAACCGCGACCGCATGTTCGCCTCGATGACCGAGGAGGACTGGGACCTCATCATGGCGGTGCACCTGAAAGGGCATTTCTGCATCAGCTCCCACGCCGTGCACTACTGGCGCGGCCAGTCCAAGGAGGGCAAAGCGGTGGATGCGCGCATCATCAACACCAGTTCCGGCGCCGGCCTGCAGGGTTCCATCGGCCAGTCCAACTATGCCGCCGCCAAGGCGGGCATCGCCGCGCTCACCCTCAACCAGGCCGCGGAGCTGCAGCGTTACGGCATTACCGCCAACGCGATCACCCCGGCGGCGCGCACCGGCATGACCACGGCGGTACCGGAGATGGCCCAGCGCATGGCCAAGCCGGCGGACGGCAGTTTCGACTACTGGGCGCCGGAGAATGTGTCGTCGCTGGTCGCCTGGCTGGTGTCCACCGAATCGAAGCACGTGACCGGCCGGGTGTTCGAGGCGGAGGGCGGCAAGATCTCCATCGCCGACGGCTGGCGCACCACCGAGGGCGTCGACAAGGGCGCGCGCTGGGAGCCGGCGGAAGTGAAGGACGCCATCGCCCAATTGCTGGCGAAGGAAGTGCCGGCCCAGAAGGTCTACGGCAGCTGATGTGTAACGGGAACTGACAGCGGTCACAGCAATGGATTTCAGATTCAGCGAAGAACAGCAGATG
Organism: Halioglobus sp.; assembly: GCA_041307045.1. GTDB lineage: Bacteria > Pseudomonadota > Gammaproteobacteria > Pseudomonadales > Halieaceae > JARRPM01. The sequence goes on along the minus strand of JBFZEF010000145.1, from coordinate 7,078 downwards.
ATTCGCGCCACCGCGGAGGCCTTCCTCGGGGAAGTGTCCACCTCCGCCGCCGTGCGCAGCGCCATGGCCACCGAGCAGGGCTATGACCCGCAGCTGTGGCGGCGGATCTGCGAGGAAATGTACTGGCAGGCCATGCACATTCCCGAGGCATACGGCGGCCTCGGGCTGGGCTACGTGGAGCTGGTGGCCACCCTCGAGCAGATGGGCCGCTACCTGCTGTGCGCGCCCTTCTACGCCAGCGCCTGCCTCGCGGCCAATGCCCTGCTGGTCGCCGGCAGCGAGGAGCAGAAAGCGCAGTACCTGCCGCTGATCGCCGGCGGCACCACCGGCACCCTGGCCTACACCGGCAGCAGCGGCCGCTGGGATGCCGCCGCGGTGGATGTGGTGTGGGAAGCCGCGGGCGAGGGCTTCCGCATCGACGGCACCTATCGCTATGTACCCGACGGCCACACGGCGCAGCTACTGGTCATCGCGGCCCGGGCGGCAGGCAGCACCGGTGAGAGTGGGATCAGCCTGTTTGTCATTGCCGCCGACACGGCGGGGCTCAGCCGCCAGTGGCTGCCCACGATGGACCAGACACGGCGCCAGGCCCAGCTCGTGTTCGACAATGTTTTCGTTCCCGCCGAGGCCTTGATGGGTGCGGCCGGTTGCGCCTGGCCGCAGCTCGCGAAGATCATCGACCTGGCCACGGTCGCGATCGCCGCCGAGCAGGTGGGCGGCGCGCAGCAGGCGCTCGACATCAGCGTGGCCTACCTCAAGGAGCGGGTGCAGTTCGGCCGGGTGATCGCCTCCTACCAGGCGCTGAAGCACAAGGCGGCGGACATGATGGTCAGGGCGGAGGCGAGTCGTTCCGCGGTCTACTATGCCGCCTGCGTCGCCGATGAGGCCCTGGGCGGCGGCCCGCTGGGCGCGGAACTCGCGGAGGCCGCCAGTATTGCCAAGGCCTACTGTTCAGACGCTTACTTTTTCAACGCCGGTTGCGGCATCCAGTTGCACGGCGGGGTCGGTTTCACCGCCGAGTACGACATCCAGCTGTATTTCAAGCGCGCCAGGTCCACCGAGATCTTTCTCGGTGACGGCGCATTTCATCGGGAGCGGCTGGCGCGCCTGCTGCTGGATGATACCGCGCCCGGCGCGACGCGGGAGGCACTGGCATGAAGCTGAGTTTCAGTGCAGCGGATGAGCAGTTCCGCGCGGAAGTGGCCGACTGGCTGGCAGCGAACCTGTGCGGTGAATTCGAGCTGGTGCGCTTTCGCGGCGGACCCGGGGACGAGCACAGCTGTGTCGAGGAGCGCAAGGCCTGGGAGCGCAGACTGCACCAGGGCGGCTGGACTGGCCTGGGCTGGCCGCGGGAGTACGGCGGCCGCGGCGCCAGCATCGAACAGCAGGTGATCTTCAACGAGGAGTACGCGCGCGCCGGCGGTCCCGGGCGCATGGGCCATATCGGCGAAACCCTCACCGGGCCCACCCTCATCGCCTTCGGCAACCAGGCGCAGAAGCAGCGCTACCTGCCGGGCATTCTGCGCGGCGAGGACCTGTGGTGCCAGGGCTACTCCGAGCCCAGCGCCGGTTCCGATCTCGCCAATGTAAAGACCAGGGCGCGCTTCGACGAGGCCAGCCGCCAGTGGCTCATCAGCGGCCAGAAGGTATGGACCTCGCTGGCCCACGAGTCGCAGTACTGTTTCGTTATCGCCCGCACCGATCCCGCATCCGTGGGGCACAAGGGGCTGGGCTTTTTCCTGCTGGCCATGGACCAGCCCGGTATCGAGGTGCGACCGATCCAGCAGCTCACCGGCACCAGCGAGTTCAACGAGGTATTTTTCGACGACGCCATCTGCGGCGAGCACGATATCGTCGGCGCTCCCGGGCAGGGCTGGCAGGTGGCCATGGGCCTGCTCGGCTTCGAGCGGGGCGTGTCCACCCTGGGGCAGCAGATGCTGTTCCAGAATGAGTTCGATGAAGTGCTGCGAATCGCCCGTGAAAATGGCGCCGCCGCCGACCCCGCCCTGCGCCAGCGCATCGCGGACGCCCATGTTGGACTGCGCATCATGCGCTTCAACAGCATGCGCATGCTGTCGGGTGGCGGCGACGATGGCAGCCTGAGCCGCGAGGCCATGATCTACAAGCTGTACTGGGCCACCTGGCACCGCAATCTGGGCAAGCTGGCGATGGACGTACTCGGCCCGGAGAGTGAAATACTCGACGCCGCGCCCTACGCGCTCAATCGCCTGCAGTCCCTGTACCTGTTCACCCGCGCGGATACGATCTACGGCGGCACCAACCAGATCCAGCGCAATATCATCGCGGAGCGGGCCCTGGGCATGCCGAAAGAACCGCGCGGCTGAGACGCTGCAGGACGCCGCTAGTAAAATTAAAATATTGAGGAGTTTGTTATGGCGCTGAAGGATCCACCCCCCTATGTGAAGGGCCACAACCTGCTCGCCGGAAAATCGGTGCTGATCACCGCTGCTGCCGGCGCCGGCATTGGCTTTGCGGCCGCCACCCGGGCGGTGGAGGAGGGCGCACGGGCGGTGATGATCAGCGACATTCACGAGGGTCGCCTGCAGCAGGCGGTGGCGAAGTTGCGCGAAGCCACGGGGCTGGAGGCGGTGTACGGCAAACTCGCCAATGTCACGGCCGAGGCCGAGGTGCAGGCCCTGGTGGATGCGGCGGAAGCAAACATGGGTGGCGTGGACGTCCTCATCAACAACGCGGGACTCGGCGGCACCCGCCTGCTGGTGGACATGGCGGACGACGAGTGGTCCCGGGTGCTGGATATCACGCTCACCGGCACCATGCGCATGACCCGGGCCATGCTCAGGAAAATGCAGCCGCGCGGCGCCGGGGTTATCGTCAACAACGCCTCGGTGCTGGGCTGGCGCGCGCAGAAGGAGCAGTGTCACTACGCGGCCGCCAAGGCCGGCGTGATGGCGCTGACTCGCTGCGCCGCGCTGGAAGCGGCGGATTTCGGGGTGCGCATCAACGCGGTATCGCCCTCGATTGCCTTTCACGAATTCCTCAAAAAAACCACTCCCATGGAATTATTGGAGGAACTGGCTGCCAAAGAAGCGTTCGGCCGCGCCGCCGAAGTGTGGGAAGTGGCCAATGTCATGATGTTCCTGGCCTCGGATTACTCCGGCTATATGACCGGGGAGATCGTCTCCTGCTCCAGCCAGCGCGCCTGAACAGCCGCAACGGATCTTGGTCCTGTTGCCCCGTGCGACGCGCCGCCCGGGGCGCGCGTCATCGTGGGGGCGTGTTACAATCCCGCTGCCCGATGAGCGCTGCCCGCAGCCGTCGCTGGCCCAATTCCGCCAGGAACGTGTTGAGCAATGAAAAAGATCGGCGAACTGCTGGTAGAACAGGGAAAGATCTCCGAGCGCGATGTGGAGCGGACGCTGCTGGCCCAGGCCGAAATGGGCGGCGTGTTCGGCCAGGTGCTGGTCAAGCTGGGGCTGGTGTCGGAGGCCGATGTGGCCGCGGCCCTGTCCGCGCAACTGTCTATCGACCTGCTGGCCGCGGCCGATTACCCGCAATCTCCCATCCGCCTGGAGGCGGTTGCCCAGGATTTCCTGCTCAGCAACGCCGTGGTGCCGGTAGCCGACACACCGCAGCAGGCGCGGTTCGCGGCAGCCATGCCCCAGGACCCCTTCATCGCCAAGGCCCTGGCCATGGCGCTGGACAAGCCGGTGCAGATCGCCCTCGGCCTGGAGAGCGATATCAACCGCGCGCTGCAGCTCTATTTGCAGGAGCAGCGCGGCGACTCCGGCGATGAAGCGGGCGACGACCAGTTCGGCGGCCAGAGCGACGACGAGTTCATCGAGCACCTGAAGGACCTCGCCAGTGAGGCGCCGGTGATTCGCCTGGTCAACCAGGTGATCCACCGGGCGGTGGATATGGGCGCGTCGGATATCCACATAGAACCTTTTGAAGACGGCCTGCACCTGCGCTACCGTGTTGATGGCGTGCTGCAGGATTACCCCGACCCACCCGCGGCCAGCCTGGCCGCGGCCATCGCCTCGCGTATCAAGCTGCTGTCGCAGATGAATATCGCCGAGCGCCGCCTGCCCCAGGACGGCCGCATCATGACCCGGGTGAAGGGCCACGAGATCGACCTGCGGGTGTCGACCATTCCCACCGTGCACGGCGAGAGCATCGTGATGCGGGTGCTGGATCGCGAGAGTATCCGCCTCGACCTGCCCGCCATGGGCTTCAGTGAAGACACCCTGGGCCGCTACCAGGCGCTGCTCGCGCGGCCCCACGGGGTGCTGCTGGTCACCGGGCCCACGGGTTCGGGCAAGACCACCACCCTCTATGCCTCGCTGGCCTCGCTGGACTCGGAGTCGCTGAAAATCATCACCGTGGAGGATCCCGTCGAATACCAGCTGCAGGGGGTGAACCAGATCCAGGTGCAGAGCCAGATCAGCCTCAATTTCGCCCGCGCCCTGCGCGCGATCCTGCGGCAGGACCCGGACATCATCATGATCGGTGAGATGCGCGATACGGAAACCGCGCAGATCGGCGTGCAGTCCGCGCTGACCGGACACCTGGTGCTTTCCACCCTGCACACCAACACGGCCGCCAGCGCGATCACCCGACTGGAGGACATGGGGGTGGAGCGCTACCTGATCACCTCGGCGGTGAACGGGGTGCTGGCCCAGCGCCTGGTGCGCACTCTCTGCCGCCACTGCAAGGTGGCGCATGAAGTGGGGCGCGATTACATCGTGCAGACCGGCCTGCGCCGCTATGTGCAGGGCGACAGCTGCCAGCTGTTTCGCGCCGGCGGCTGTGCGGCCTGTAACCATACGGGTTATGCCGGCCGCACCGGTATTCACGAGCTGTTTGTCCTCGACGCCGAGATGCACCGGGTCATCATGAGCGGCGCCGATGCCACCCTCCTGCACGCCGCGGCCAGGCGCCAGGGCATGGTCACCCTGTACGAGGACGGTTTGCGCAAGGTGGTCAGGGGCGAGACGTCCATGGAAGAAGTGTTGCGCGTCACCCAGGACCAGAGCGAGGACGAGCCGTCGCTGGCGGCGCTGGCCGTGGATATCGAACCGGTCGAGCTGACCTTCGTTGATCCCGTATCGGCCTGATCCCTGACCATGCCCCACTTCAGCTACAGGGCCATCGGGCGCGACGGCAAGACCCGGAGCGGGGTGATCGAGGCGGATGGCCTCGAGCTGGCCTCCCGCCAATTGCGGGGCCAGGGTTTCACCCTGCTGAAGCTGGAAGCCGGTGGCGAGCGCGACGCCCGCGCCGCGCGCGCCGCGGGCAAGCCGCCGGGGCGGCAGGAGATCCTGTCCATGACCAGCGAACTGGCGGTGTTGCTGCGCGCCGGTATGCCGCTGGACCGGGCGCTGAAGGTGCTGATCGATATGGCGTCGCTGCCGCAGATGCAGCAGTTGCTGGCGGAACTGCTCACCGCGGTCAAGGGCGGCAAGGCCCTGAGCCATGCGATGGCGCCCCACGAAGCGCTGTTCGGCAATTTCTATATCAGCATGGTGCGCTCGGGCGAGGCCAGCGGCCAATTGTCGTCGGTGCTGGACCGTCTGGTGCAGTACCTGGAAAACGCCAAGGCCAATCGCGACAGCGTGGTGTCCGCACTGATCTACCCGGCGATCCTGCTGGTGGTGTCGGTGTTGTCCATCGTCCTCATGCTGGGTTTCGTGGTGCCCCAGTTCCAGTCCCTGTTCGAGGATATGGGCGATGCCCTGCCGCTGCTCACGCGCATCGTTGTCGACGCCGCGGATTTCATCAAGTCCTACGGCTGGCTGGTCCTGTTGCTGGTCGCGGGCATCGTTGTCTACCTGCGGCGCTGGGCAACTACTGAGGAGGGCCGATCCAGCCTCGATCGCAGAATGTTAAAAATACCGCTGGCGGGCGGAATTATTTTCGAGTTCGAGGTGTCGAAGTTTGCGCGCACGGTGGGAACGCTGCTGGGCAATGGGGTGTCGCTGCTCAAGGCGATATCCATTGCCATCGACACCGTCGACAATCGGGTGATCAAGCAGGCGCTGCAGGTGCTGCCCCCCGCGGTAAAGGCCGGCAAGCGCATGTCGGTCGCGCTGGCGGAGACGGGTATGTTCACGCCGATGGTGATACAGATGACCCGGGTCGGCGAGGAATCCGGCAGCCTGGACCAGATGATGCTGGAGCTGGCCAAGGTATTCGACGGCCACGTGCAGTCGGGGGTGAAGCGGGGGCTGGCGCTGCTGGAGCCGGTGCTGATCCTCGGCATGGGATTTATGATTGCCGTCATTATCATCTCGATTCTGATGGGCATTCTGTCGGTCAACGACCTGGCGGTGTGAGCACACCGCACCGTGATAATAATTGCTAGCAAGGGAACCGCAGTCATGATGCTTAAACTCAACACGATTTTTTTTACTACCGGCAATGCCCCCCGCGGCAAGACCGCCGGGCGCACAGTCCCGGGTGGGCGCCAGCGCGGCTTCACCCTGATGGAGTTGCTGGTGGTGCTGGCGATCCTGGGCCTGCTGATGAGCCTGGTGGGGCCCCGGGTGCTGAACTCCCTGGGCGGCGCCAAGACCAAGACCACGGGTATCCAGATCAAGGACCTGGAGCAATCCCTGGAGATGTACAAGCTGGATGTCGGGCGGTTTCCCAGCACCGAGGAGGGCCTCGTCGCACTGGTGCAGAAACCCGCCAGCGCCGCGGGCTGGAACGGGCCCTACCTGAAATCCGATGTGCCGCTGGACCCCTGGAACCGCGAATACAATTACAAATATCCCGGCGAACACGGCGAGCTGGATATTTTCAGCTACGGCCAGGACGGCCAGGCCGGCGGTGAGGGCGAGGACGCGGACGTGGGCAACTGGAAGTAGGCCGGGCCCGGTTGCCGGTAGCGATCCCGTGATGATCTCCACAGTCAGGCAGATGCCGCTGCAACAGCATGGCTTCACCCTGCTCGAACTGCTGGCGGCGATCAGCATCGTGGCCATGGTGCTGGCGGTGGCGGTGCCCGCTTCCGTGCGCTCCTATGAGTCAATCCAGTATCGCCAGGCGGTGCGGGATGTCATTACCGCCCTGGCCTCCGCCCGCTACCGGGCGATCA
>JBFZEF010000144.1:0-16211 GCA_041307045.1 Halioglobus sp. | reverse complement strand
TCATGCAGCACGTAGCCGTCGCATAGATGGAACGGGCAAGGGATAGGGACGCACACCACGAGCCGCATGCGTTCACCGCAGCGCAGAGGTTGTATATATGGCTGGCGATGATCTTTGTCGCCTCGCTTTTGATCGCCGACATCGTCGGTATCAAGCTGTTCCGGATACCGTTGCCGTTCCCTATATTTGGCTTCGATGCCATTGAGCATACCTGCGGCATGCTCACTTTCCCGATCACCTTCGTGCTGACCGACCTGATCAATGAACATTATGGTGCACGCGCTGCGCGGCGCATCACCTGGATAGGCTTTGCCGCAGCGGCCTATGTGTTCGTAGTCATCAACGTGGCACAGGCGATGCCCTATCTCGATGCGCCGTACAACGTAAGCCCGTCAGAATTCGATGCGATTTTTGGCTCTGCAAAGATCATGTACGTCGCCTCGCTCAGCGCATACCTGGTCGGCCAGATGAGCGATATCGCCATGTTCGGCTTCATAAAGCGACTGACTGGCGAACGCTTTGTGTGGTTGCGGGCGACCGGCAGCACGGTGATATCACAGCTGATTGATTCCTTCGTGGTGAGCTACCTGGCATTCTCCCTGGGCCGCGAGCTCTTCCCGGATCCTGCCAATCCCGCCGCACCGATTTCCGCCATTCCAGCGATCGCGCTGACCGGCTACATGTTGAAATTCGTCCTGGCCATCGCTATGACGCCGGTCATCTACGCCGGTCGCCGCGCCATGCGGCGCTATGTGCTTACCCATCAATAAATGGGCAAAGGTCTATACTGGGGCGCGTTGCGCCAATTATTCGCTGGGGAACACCCTCTATGAACACTGCATATAGCCCAGGCGGCGGGCAGCCGGTTGCCGGATGGTACGGCGTAGACCCCACCCGAATCGACCTGAAACCCAACCCGCATGCGCTCTACAGGCATTTGCGCGAGGTCCAACCGGTCAACCTTACTCCGCTCGGCGACTGGCGCCTGTCGAAATATGCGGACATCCAGACATTACTGAAACACAGCCGGAGCGGCATGCGCGATCTGGAGGGCCTGATCCCGGAAGAAACGCGCGAGGAGACAGATGCATCCAGGTTCATGCTGCGCATGGACCCTCCCGATCACGATCGCTTGCGCAACCTGGTCAGCAAGGCCTTTACGCCGCGGGCGCTCAATGCCATGCGACCGGCGATCGAACCCTTGGTGGCAGGCGAAGTGGAGCGCGTCGCACCGCAGGGGGAGATGGACCTGGTGGCGGATCTCGCCCTGGCGGTGCCGGCCGCCTCTATGTGTGCAATGCTGGGAGTACCTTTCGAGGACCGCCACAGGCTGACCGGGTTGGTATCTCTTGCCACCTACCGGCTCGCCAGGCGTGCCTACCCGCAGCTGCAGAAACAGGCAGAGGCGGCGATCATGGAACTGGCCGTCTATATGATGGGTCTTATAGAACAGCGGCGGGCGCATCCCAGTGATGACATCCTCGGACAGCTGGTTGTCGCGGAAGAGGCCGGCGACAGGCTGAGCAACGAAGAATTACTGCAACAGAGCATTGGCCTGCTGGTGGCCGGGCTCGAGACCACCATTGGATTGATCGCCAATGGCATGCTGTGTTTTTCCCGCTATCCGGAAGAGTTTGAAAAGCTGGCTTCAAACCCCGAGCTGGCGGCCTCGGCCGTGGAGGAGTGCCTGCGCTTCGAACCCTCAGTACCCTTCACCCGACGGATACTGTGGGAGCCCACACAGTTCAGCGGGGTTACCCTGCCGGCCAACGCTATCGTCTACGCCATCCTGATAGGCGCCAACCGCGATCCGGCCGTGTTCACTGACCCGGATCGATTTGACATCAGCCGCGACGAGGGCAGGCATTGCTCCTTCGGCGGCGGCATCCATTTCTGTCTCGGCTCGCACCTCGCGCGCATGAATGCCCAAATCGCCTTTTCCGAGATGGCTCGGCGGTTTACCGCCATCAGGGTGGATGAGTCAAAAATTGAATGGGCGCCATCGCTGTTCAGGATTCCGGGCAAAATGCCTGCGCAATTCCAACGCCGGGCCTGACTTTGGTGGCATCGCCGACGCGCAGGACAGGTTATAAGCCCAGTTCCTTTTCGAGGTCGTCCTGTTCCTCATTGAATTTCTGCTTGCGTTCGGCCTCTACCTCGGCCGCGCCGGCTTCGCGCCGGGCAGTCAAAGCCTCGGCCTTCTGCGAGTCATCGGCCAGCTCGTAGAGGCGGACCGCCTCAGCCCAGCGGGTGCCATCGGCGAGGCCGTCGGCAAGCTTGCGGGCCTTTTTCCTGACGGTCTCCTCCTTGTCCTTTCGCTCGGCTTGCTGGTAGTAACTGAGCGCGTTGGCCAGCGCCGAGTAGTGGTCCAGCGCGGCGAACTGGTCTCCGCGGGCGACCCAGCGCGCGGTGAGCTGGGCAGCAGTCGGCTCGGTCGATTCCGGCACGCCCGTCAGCTGCTGCTCCTGCAGCCAGGCCTCGGCTTCCTCCAACAGTTCCTTGTGCGGGGAACTGGTCGAAAACGCTTTCTCTTCCTCCGCCAACAGGCGCCGTGCCTGTGAATCCATGTGCTTGACGATGTACGCCACGTCGGCGCCCTGATTCTCCCTGTTGAAGAACTCAAGAGCATTGCGCGCGATCCGGCGGTCCGACGGCGACTTTGCTACCATCGCCAGCATGACCCGTTTCGCGTTTGCGAGCAGGTCGACGGGTTTCGGATTCTCGTACTGCTCGGCGGGCATACCGCCGCGGTAGTAGTCGAATGCCGCCTCGAGGTTGCCGCCTGCTTCTGCGGCCTGGCCGAGCTTATAGCTTGTGTTGATGACCAGACGTCGCAGGCCGTCGGTGTCATCAACACAGTAATCCGAGGTACTGGCAAGCCGCAGTGCCTCTTCCAGGTTTCCTTGCGACTCCGCCGCTTTCGCGCGCGCAAGCTTGGCATTGGATGCCTGGTACTCGGCTGCTGAGCAGACATCGTCGGCGAGTGCTGTGTTGACCGCCGTAACGATGAACGTGGCCAGCAGCGCGGCGAGGGTCTTTTGCCTGGTCATATTTTTCGCTCCCCCTATGGCTAATTCACCGCGTCGATCACGTCCTTCAGCGTGCCCAGACCGAAGCCACTCTTCTTGGGCTCATCCTGAGTCGTGTCATCTTTGTCATCGGGCTCATCCGCCGTGCCGCCCATGCCGGGGATGCCGAGCATACCGGCACCAATGCCCATCATAAGAGAGTTGTAACCTTCCGGGATCTCAAACAGGGCGTCGTCCTGCGGCTCGACGACGATATTGCTGAGTTCCCGCTTCATGCGCATCTTCTCGCCCTGGTCGATGGCGATTACATCCATCTTGACCAGAATGCCGTCGTCGGTCGTCCACCAGAAGCCGCCCATCTTGGAGCCATCTTTGCCGGTCATGATGACCTTGGACTTGTTGGTCATCAGGCCATTGACTTCTTCGCGGCCGGCCTCCGACATCTGGGTGTCGTAGTCTTCAGGTCCCGGGGCGCGGGAATTCGTGTCGTCCTGCGGCGCGCCTGCATTGAATTCCATGTACATCTGTTCAGACGGCAGCAAAATCCAGGTCTTTCCGAGGTCGTCCCGGCGGATGGAGATCATGGTCTCGCCGTCCTCGATAAAGTCCTCGCGGCGCTCCTTGCCGGGCATCACATGCATTTTGCCCCTCATCGCGACCTCGGAAGTCTCCATGATGTAATCGGCAGAATATGAAACCTGGGCAGCAGGAGGTCCTTCAGCCCGCGCGGGCAGGGCGGAGATCAATAGCAGCAGAGAAAAGACAAGCAGTGATTTGGGCATGGCAACAGGACCTCCCGGATGACGGATCGACGCAGGGAGCCACTGATAGGGCAGACCCTGATGTCCCTGCGATAATAAGGGCCTTGTTGAACATAGAGCAAGCGGATTCTGGTAGCGTAGATAGCCTGCATCGGCAAAGCAAAACCACCGTTGCTGCCACGGGATTAAACTGTCTGCCTGCCCGATTTTGGCTTGGCGGTGGAATGTAAAAGGCAATCACCGGCGCGGCACTGGTCGCTTGCGCGATGCAACCGCGACCGAACGGGCAGTGTCAGTTTTTTTTACATTTCCCGGCAACAGATACTTTGGGACTTCCAGCAGGCCTCAGTTAACTCACCGAAAGATTGAAGCATGTCACAAAGCAGTTGCGCGCTTTGTGCGCCAGTCGGCAGGGTCGAGCGCATATAGCCCGGGCGGCATGGTATTTGCCTTTTTGTTACCAGCGATATCAAAAAGGATCACCTGCCATGTCCCGGAAAGTCTTTACTGCGTTGACCATTATGCTCTTTGGCTGGACAGCTGAAAGCCAGGCCGGGTTTATGCAGCCCCTGTTTGCCGGATCGAGCCCGTTCGAGGGGAAAGAACTTGGGTTTTCGGCGCCTTCCAGCCAAGGCCAGTTATGTATTTCCCCCTGCTTTTCCATGGGGATTGGGGGGTACATAGCGGATAATATTTTTGCTGCCCGTAACGACTTTTTGAGCTTCTCGCCCCGATCCTTTCCCAACCTGTTCCCCGGGGTATTTCGCCTGCCTGAACCGGTGCGTAAGCCAAAACACAAGCCGGAGGATCGTGACGATGATGCGAACGATGATCCTGTCGTCATCGCGTTGGTCACCAACCCACTCACTGAAACAGACACCGGCGAATCGCCGTTGCTCCACGCCGAGGATGAGTTGATGACGCAGTCCATCGAGGTCAATCAAGTACCTTCCCCGGCCACCCTGGCCCTGTTTGGTCTGGGGCTTGCCGCTCTGTGCTGGTCACGGTGTAAGAGGAGGGTAAACATACTTCCGGGAGCTTGTTAACAGCCTTTCGGCAGGATATAAAGCTCCACTCGTCGGTTGTGGGTGCGACCTGTCCCGGTTCCCGCTTTGGGCAGGGCAGGGGCGACGCCCGCCTGGCCGCCGCAGCAGGAGATTGGTATGGATCCGTTGACACAGGGCGCGTTGGGGGCTGCCCTGCCACAGGCCACCGCCGCCAGGGGTAGGTATGCCGGCAGTGCCGGCCTTTTGGGTTTTCTGGCTGGCATGGCGGCTGACCTGGACGTATTGATCCGGTCCAGCAGTGACCCTCTGCTGTTCCTTGAGTACCACCGGCAGTTTACCCATTCCCTGGTTTTCATTCCCGTCGGCGGCCTGCTCTGTGCCCTTGTGCTGCACGCCCTGCTGGGGCGAAGGCGCGGCCTGCGCTTCCGCCAGAGCTGGTTATATTGCACCCTGGGCTACGCAACCCATGCGCTGCTCGATGCCTGCACCAGCTATGGCACCATGCTGTTCTGGCCGTTCAGCGACGTGCGCATAGCCTGGAATACCATATCCATCATCGACCCCCTGTTTACTCTCCCGCTGTTGCTGGGCGTGCTTCTGGCGGCCCGGTCCGGACGGCCTGTGTTGGCCCGGCTTGGCCTGCTCTGGGCCTGCGCATACATGGCGCTCGGGCTGTGGCAGCGCAACGAGGCCATCGACATGGGGCAGGCGCTCGCGGCAACGCGGGGTCACCAACCCGTGAGGCTGGATGCCAAGCCGAGCCTGGGCAATATCCTGGTGTGGAAAGTGGTGTACGAAACCGAGGACCGGTATCACGTTGACGCGGTGCGGCCCCGGTTGGCGCCGCGGGTGTTTACGGGCAGATCAGTGCCGAAGCTGGATGTACCTCGGGACCTGCCCTGGCTGGACCAACACTCCCAGCAGGCCAGGGATATCGAGCGGTTTCGCTGGTTCAGCAACGGTTACGTCGCGAGGGACCCACACCATCCCGATCGGGTCATCGATGTGCGCTATTCCATGATTCCCAACGAGCTGGCGCCCCTGTGGAGTATCGAGTTGCGCCGGGGCGCCCGGATTGACGAGCACGCCCGCTACCTGGTGCACCGGGGCGGGGACGACGACAGGGCCGCCCGCATGTGGCGGTTGTTGTCCGGCGGATAATTACTGCCCGAAAGCCGCCCGGGCGGCAGGCAAGGCCTTGCCAGCCATTATGGGGGCAGCCTCGCGCGCCAGCACGGCTTCCAGGGCGCCCAGGCAGTACAGTACGTTGCGCCGGTTGCTGGCGAAACCCATCAGACCGATTCGCCAGGTTTTCCCCGCCAGGGCCCCCAGGCCCGCGCCGATCTCCAGGTCGAACTCCTGCAGCAGCGCGTTGCGTACCAGAGCGTCATCTACGCCATCGGGGATGCTCACCAGGTTGAGCTGGGGCAGGCGGTGTTCAGGCGCCACCACCATGGCCAGGCCCATGGCCTCAAGCCCGGCTACCAGTGCCTCGTGATTGTGGCGATGGCGCCGGTGTGCGGCTTCGAGTCCTTCCTCCTGCAGCATCAGCAGGGACTCGTGCAAGGCGTAGAGATCGTTCACCGGGGCGGTATGATGGTAGGCGCGCCGGGTGCTGCCGCCCCAGTAACCCATGATCAGCTGCATGTCCAGGAACCAGCTCTGCACTTTGTGCTTGCGGTTGCGGATGCGCTCCACCGCCCGCGGGCTGAAGGTCACCGGCGAAATGCCGGGGATGCAGGACAGGCACTTCTGGCTGCCGGAGTACACCGCGTCGGCGCCCCAGGCGTCTACCAGCACTTCGATGCCCCCGAGCGAAGTCACCGTATCTACAATGGAGAGCGCCCCCCGCTCGGCAGCGAGCCGGCACAGCGCGGCGGCATCACTGCGCACACCGGTGGAGGTCTCGGCGTGGACAAAAGCGAGCAGGTTGGCTTGCGGGTGACTGTCGAATGCAGCGACAACCTTGTCGAGGCTCACCGGTTCACCCCAGTGGTCCTCAACCATGATGGCAGTGGCACCGCAGCGTTCCACATTTTCCTTCATACGCCCGCCGAACACGCCGTTCTGGCAGACGACAACCGTATCGCCGGGTGAGACCAGGTTGACGAAACAGGCTTCCATGCCGGCGGAACCCGGCGCGGAAACGGGGAGGGTGAGTTCATTGCTGGTCTGGAAGGCGTACTGCAGCAGTGCCTTGATCTCGTCCATGAGGTCAACGAACAGCGGGTCGAGATGGCCGATAGTCGGTCGGGCCAGTGCGCTGAGCACCCGGGGTGAAACATCGGAGGGCCCGGGGCCCATCAGGGTGCGAACAGGCGGGTAAAAACTGCGGGTCATAGGGGCGGGCCTTTTGGCAGACTGAAACGAGGCGCGAACCTTAGCAGATTTTAGCGCCGAGCTTAAGTGCGCCTGGCGGGTGGCTTGCCAGAGTCCCCAGGCCAGGGGGCGTATTTTATGGCCCGTAGTGCCGTGCTAGTATCGGCGGCCAGGCCGGACATCGGCTCCGGAACATAATAAGCAGATGAGAGGTGGCGGCATGAACAGACCGGGCACAGAATACAATCTCGCGGGCGTGATGTTGCGCCGGGCGCAGTTGAGCCCCGAACGCCGGGCGCTGGTGTTCGAGGAACAGGAGTCGACCTACGCCCAATTCGCCGACCGGGTGCGCCGCCAGGCCAGCCTGTTGCGCAAGGGCGGTGTGTGTTTGGGCGACCGGGTGGGCTACCTAGGCTTGAACCACCCCGCACTGCTGGAAACCATGTTTGCGGCCCAGGCCCTGGGGGCAATCTTCGTGCCCCTGAATTTCCGGCTGACCGCCGAGGAACTCACTTTTATCATCAATGATGCGGGTTTGCACACGCTGGTCGTCGACGATGCCCTGAGCGGCGTTATCGGCCCGGCCAGGGAGCGCCTGTGCTGCCGCGAGTTTTTTACTTCCGAGAGCTCAGCTCCTGGCTGGCGTCACCTGCCCGCCGAGCGCGCCGCGGCCGAGCCCATCGCCGAGGCGGTTTCGATGGCCCAGCATGATGTCGCGATCATCATGTACACCTCCGGGACCACGGGTCTGCCCAAGGGCGCCATGCTTACCCACGGCAACATCCTGTGGAATAACATCAACGCCATGATGGCTTTCGGCGGCTCCCGCGACGACGTGATACTCACCGCGGCGCCCCTGTTCCATATCGGCGGGCTGAACGTGATGACCATCGGTTCATTCCACACTGGCTCGGCCGTGGTATTGATGCGGGCCTTTGATGCGGGACTGGCCCTGAAGCATATCGAGCGCTACCGGGTGACCCATATGTTCGGTGCGCCGGCCATGTTCCTGTTCATGTCGCAGCAACCCCGGTTCGCTGACACTGACCTCAGCTCCATCAATACCATCATCTGCGGCGCCGCCCCGGTGCCGGAGTCGCTGATAGAACTTTACGGCAAACGCGGCGTGCCGTTCTGCCAGGGCTACGGCCTGACGGAGACATCGCCATTTTCATCCTTTCTCACCCCGGAGTTCGGTATCAGCAAGCTGGGATCCGCAGGCCAGGCCCCGCTGTTCAGTGATACCCGTATCGTCGATAGCGACAATCGCGAACTGCCCGCCGGCGAGCGCGGGGAGATATGCCTGCGCGGCCCCAATATCATGAAGGGCTATTGGAACCGCCCGGACGCCACCGCGGCAGCCATTGACGGCGAGGGCTGGTTCCACTCCGGTGATGTGGGCTACCTTGATGATGAGGGCTTCCTGTTTATCTGCGACCGGCTCAAGGACATGGTGATATCCGGGGGGGAAAACGTCTACCCGGCGGAGGTTGAGGGCGTGCTGTATCGCCACGAACATATCGTCGAAGTGGCGGTGCTGGGCCTGCCGGACGAAAAATGGGGGGAAGCGGTGACCGCCGTGGTGGCCCTGCACAAGGGCAAGGAGCTGACCCTGGAAGAACTGCGCAGCTTCGCCGAGCCTTTCCTGGCGCGCTACAAGCTGCCCCTGCGAATGCATGTCGTGGAGGCGCTGCCACGCAATCCCGCGGGCAAGGTGCTCAAGTTCGTGCTCAAGGAACAGTTGCTGGGATAGCGGTGCCGCCGGCTTTATTGCGGCAGGCATCGGCAGCTCACACCATGAAACCCGGCAAGACAGGCATCAGCAGAATCGTGGACGCCACCCTGTACTCATGGCGGGGGTTGCGCGCGGCCTTCCGCTACGAGTCCGCGTTTCGCCAGGAGTTGGCGCTCGCCCTGTTCGCCTTGCCAATGGCTATTTTCATAGCGCAGGACACGGTGCAGTTCCTGTTGTTGGTAGTGCCGCTGCTGTTGATCCTGCTGGTGGAACTTGCCAACAGCGCGATCGAGTCCATTGTCGATCGCATCGGCAGCGAGCAGCACGAGTTGTCCGGGCGCGCCAAGGACATGGGCTCGGCAATGGTATTCGTCAGCCTCACGATCGCAGGCCTGAGCTGGCTTGCTGTGCTGGGCGACGTCTATTTCTGGTAACGCCGCGATCGGATCAATCCTGCAACTCCTCCCCCACATTCGCCCGCGCCGCGGCAATCCGGGCAATAGGTACCCGGTAGGGGCTGCAGGAGACATAGTCCAGCCCCAGTTCGTGACAGAAGCGGATGGAGCGCGGGTCGCCGCCGTGCTCGCCGCAGATGCCGTACTTGATGCCCGGCTTGCGGGCTCGGCTCTCCGTGACGGCGATCTGCATCAGTCGCCCCACGGCCCTCTGGTCGAGTGATACGAAGGGGTCATTTTCCACCAGTTTTTTCGCCAGGTAGGCTGGCAGGAATCTGCCGACATCGTCGCGGGAGAAGCCGTAGGTCATCTGGGTCAGGTCATTGGTGCCGAAGCTCATGAATTCCACAACCTCCGCCAACCGGTCCGCGCTCAGTGCCGCCCGGGGCGTCTCTACCATGGTGCCGATCTTGTAGGGAATCGACACGGTCTTGCCGGTGAGCACCTCGCGAATCGCCTGCTCGATGATGTCGGTGATGAGGCGGATCTCGCGCACGTTCACCACCAGGGGGATCATGATTTCCGGGAAGGGCTTGAAACCCTGCTCGGTGGCATCCACGGCGGCGGTGATGATCGCCCGTACCTGCATGGCGGTAATTTCCGGGTAGACAACCGAAAGCCGGCAGCCGCGGAAGCCAAGCATGGGGTTCACTTCAGCCATATCCTCGACGATCTGGCGGATTTTCGCCGCGGGTTTACCGATGCGTTCGGCCAGCGCGGTGATGTCCTCATCCGAGCTCGGCAGGAATTCGTGCAGCGGTGGGTCCAGCAGCCGAACGTTCACCGGCAGGCCGTCCATCACCTTGAACAACTGCAGGATGTCGGCGCGCTGGAAGCCGAACAGGATGTCCAGGTACTTCAGTCGCTCCTCGAGATCTTCGGCCAGGATCATCGCGCGCATGACATCGATGCGATCGGCGTCGAAGAACATGTGCTCGGTGCGGCACAGCCCGATACCCTCGGCCCCCAGTTCCCGGGCCTTGGCGGCGTCCGTCGGGGTCTCCGCGTTCGCCCGCACCTTCAGGCGCCGGTGCTTGTCCGCCCAGGACAGCAGGGTCTGGAAGTCGTCGCTGGAACTGGCCTCGGTCTTGGGAATGTCACCCAGCATCACCTCGCCGGTTGCGCCGTCCAGGGTGATCACATCGTCGCGGCGGACGGTTACGCCACCCTCGGTGGTGAACAGGCCCTCGGCGTAGTTGATGCTGATCTGGGCGCAGCCGGTGATGGCACATACGCCCATGCCGCGGGCAACCACCGCCGCGTGGGAGGTCATCCCCCCCAGCTCGGTGAGCACGCCCGCGGCCACTT
The DNA here is from genome assembly GCA_041307045.1 of Halioglobus sp. Classification (GTDB taxonomy): domain Bacteria; phylum Pseudomonadota; class Gammaproteobacteria; order Pseudomonadales; family Halieaceae; genus JARRPM01. The sequence goes on along the minus strand of JBFZEF010000144.1, from coordinate 5,597 downwards.
TCATGCCATGGATGTCCTCCGGAGTGGTCTCCCGGCGGACCAGGATCACCCGGTGGCCCTTCGCCACTTCCTCCTCAGCTTCCTCCGCGGAAAAGACCACCTTGCCGGTGGCACCCCCGGGGCTGGCGGGCAGGCCTTTGGCGATGATGTCGGTCTTGGCCGCCGGGTCCACCATGGGATGCAGGAAAGCCTCCACATGATCCGGGGAGACCCGCATCAGCGCCTCGCTCTCGGTAATCAGCCCCTCGTTCACCATATCGACCGCGATTTTCACCGAGGCGCGCCCGGTGCGCTTGCCGCTGCGGGTCTGCAGCATGTAGAACACGCCCTCCTGGATGGTGAACTCAATGTCCTGCATGTCGCGGTAGTGCTTCTCCAGCAGCACCTGGGTGCGGAACAGCTGATCGTAAATGTCGGGCTGGCGCTCCTTCAGCGCCTCCACGGGCAGGGGAGTGCGCACCCCGGATACCACGTCCTCTCCCGCGGCGTTGAAGAGAAATTCACCGAAGAACAGGTGCTCACCGGTAGAGGGGTTGCGGGTGAAGGCAACGCCCGAGCCCGAGTCATCGCCGAAGTTGCCGAAGACCATGGCCTGTACGGTCACCGCCGTGCCAAGGGTGTCGGGGATATTGGCCATCTCCCGGTAGACGATGGCCCTGGGGGTATGCCAGGACATGAATACCGCTTCCACCGCCATCTTCAGCTGGGTGAAGGGATCCTCGGGAAAATCCACCAGAGTCTTGTAGATGCGGATGATCTCCTGCCAGTCCTGCGCGCTCATGTCGACATCGAAAGTCTTGCCGTGGGCCGCCTTGTACTGGTGGATCTCGTGTTCGAACTTCTGCCCGTCGACGCCCATCACCACGTCGGCAAACATGGAAATGAAGCGGCGGTAGGAGTCGTAGGCGAAGCGGGCGTTGCCGGTTTTGAGCGCCAGGCCCTCGGTGATCTCATCGTTGAGCCCGAGGTTGAGTATGGTGTTCATCATCCCGGGCATGGAGACCGGCGCGCCGGAGCGCACCGAGAACAGCAGGGGGTTCTCGGGGTCGCCGAAGCGCGCCCCCATTTTTTTCTCGACGATATCCAGGGCAACCCGGTATTCCTGTTCCAGCAGCGCCGGCAGTCTGTTGCCGGCCTTGAAATACTCGCGGCAGGTGCTGGTGGTGATGATGAAGCCGTAGGGTACGGGAAGACCCAGGTTGGTCATCTCGCACAGGTTGGCCCCCTTGCCGCCGAGCAACTCCCGGTCGTCCTTGCTGCCCTCGTTGAACAGGTATACGCGTTTGGCCATGAAATTCCCCCGGTCTCGGTTATTGTCGTTGCGAGTTTCTGCGGATTATAGCGGCCCTGCGCGGGCGCAGGGCACAGTGTATTCATCTACCCGCGGGTGGCGAGAATATCTCCCAGGCGTTCCACTTCCGCCAGCTCGGCAGTCGCCGGCACCAGGAATACTTCCTCGCAGCCCGCTGCCTCGGCGTTGTCGATGGCAGCCCTGACCGCATCAGCACTGCTGCGATGGACCAGATCAGCCATCATCCTGGCGATTTCCGGCCCGGCAATGGCCAGGTATTGGTAGACATAGTCGTAGAGTTTGCGCTGGCCGTCGTCCGCGAGGGTGTACCAGAAACCGCCGAGCCGGTAGGGTTTGGCAGGGCGTTCGGCGCGCTCCCAGGCGGCGTCAAACAGGGCGAAGGCCCGGGCGAGTTCCGCCTGTTCGCCGTTGGGCGACCAGGCGTAGAGGCCGTCTGCCCATTTGCTGCAGCGCTCGATACTCTGCGGCCCCATGGCCCCCGCAAGGAGCTGCGGTCCGCCGGCATTGACGGGGCTCGGCCCGATAGGGCCGGCGCCGGCCACCCGCTCCTGCCCCTGCCAAACCCGGCGCATCTCCTCCACCTGGCAATCCATGCGGCCGTAGCGCCCCTTGTACTGGGCGCCCACCGCGATGTAGTCCTGCTCCCGGCCACCGTAGCCCAGGGAAACCTTGCGCACCCGTCCGCCCGACAGCACATCGAGGCTGGCGATTTCCTTGGCCACCCGGGTGGCGCTGTGCATCGGCAGTACATACAGCGTCGGGGAAATTTCCACCCGGGTAGTCGCCATGGCAGCGGCCGCCAGCACCATCCGCATGTCCATGGCCGGGCCATGTATACGCTCGCCGCAGCAGACACTGTGGAACGGACCTGCATCGACAGCTTTGAACCAGGACTGGTAGTCTTCGCGGCTCAGGCCGGCTTTCATGTAGGGCAGGCAAATGCCAATTTTCATCTGAAGGTTCCTCAAAGCGGAAAAGTGCCCTATGGTAGCCGATATGAAAATAGATGGCCCGTTCTACGCGCAATTGGGTGCCGCCGCCGCAGAGGCCGTGCGGCTAGCCGCCATTGGTTACGATGGGGTGTATACCCTGGAGGGCAGCTGGGATCCTTTCCTGCCCCTGGCACTGGCCAGCGAGCACGCGCCGCAAATGGACATCGCCACCGGCATCGCCGTGGCCTTTCCCCGCAATCCCATGCACATGGCCTACCAGGCCTGGGACCTGCAGACCTTCAGCCGGGGGCGTTTCCTGCTCGGTATCGGCTCCCAGGTCAAAGCGCACATCGAGAAACGGTTCGGTGTGCCCTTCGATCAGCCCGCAGCGCGAATGCGCGAGTATATCCTGGCCCTGAAGGCCATCTTCGCCTGCTGGCAGGAGGGTACGAGCCTGGATTTCCAGGGCCAGTACTTTCGCCATACCCTGATGACGCCGATGTTCAATCCCGGCCCGAATGCCTTCGGACCGCCCCCCATACTGCTGGGCGCTCTCGGCCCCTTGATGACGGAAGTGGCGGGGGAGGTGGCCGACGGACTCATCGTCCACCCTTTCAGCAACCTGCCTTTCCTCACCGGCGCGGCCCTGCCCGCCGTCCATCGTGGTCTTGAGAAAGCCGGCCGCGGCCGCGAGGATTTCACCCTGCAGATCAACGCCATCGTCATCACCGGCGAGACTCCCGAAGCGCGGGCGGCCGCCACCGAGAGTGTGCGCGGCCTGCTGGGGTTTTACGCCTCGACCCCGGCCTATCGCCCCCCGATGGAGGCAGTCGGCTATGGCGAACTCCAGCCGGAACTGAATCGCCTGTCGAAAGAGGGTCGCTGGCAGGAACTGGGCGCCCATATCGACGAGGCATTCCTCGACGCCTTCACCACCCGCGGCGAGCCGGGGGAGATCGCCGGGATGCTGCGCGCAAAATATGGCGCCCACGCCGATCGGCTGGCGATTTATGCACCCTACGCGGCCCCGGACGCCATGTGGAAAGGGATTATCGCAGCACTTAAGGGCCAGTGATTGGCGCCGGTGGTTGGGGCAGGCGAAAGCGTCATTCCCTGAGCGAAATCGTCATTCATTTTGGCCCTGGGCTGAATACCACGATGGCGCCAAAGCGCCTAGACTTTTGCGCTGATGGAGAGTGCGCTGATGGACAGCCGCATATCGAGCGAGTTGCATGAACATCCAGTTTACTGAAAAACAGCTGGCGCTGCGGGACGAGCTGCGCGCCTACTTCGCCAGGTTGATGACTCCCGAGCTCGTGGCGGAATGCGAGCGGGATATGGGGGAGGGCGGCGGCCCGCTGTGGCGCGAGGCCCTGCGCAAGATGGGGCGCGACGGCTGGATCGGCGTGGGCTGGCCCGAGGCCTTGGGCGGGCGCGGGATGACGCCGCTAGAGCAGTTCATCTTCATCGAGGAAATCATGCGGGTCGGCTACCCCTTCCCCTTCCTCACCACCGAGTCTGTCGGCCCCATGCTGGCCGAGCACGGCAACGACTGGATCAGGCGGGAGCTGGTGCCGAAGATTCTGGGGGGCGAGTTGCTGATCGCTATCGGCTACTCGGAGCCCGGTGCCGGCACCGACCTTGCCAGCCTCAGGACCAGCGCCGTTCGCGATGGCGATGACTGGGTAATCAATGGCCAGAAGATGTGGACCTCCCTGGCGCATTTCTGTGACTACACCTGGCTGGCGGTGCGCACCGACCCGAACGCGCCGAAGAAACACAAGGGCATCTCGATGTTCCTGGTGCCCAATTCAGATCCCGGCTGGAGTTGCACCCCGGTGCACACCCTGGGCGGCGTGCGCACCAATGCCACCTATTACGACAACATTCGGGTGAGCAACGACCACCTGGTGGGAGAGCTGAACGGCGGTTGGAAACTGATCACCAGCCAGCTCAACCGGGAGCGACTCAGCCTGATCAACTTCGGGCCTGTCTCGCAACTGTTCAACCAGATCACCCGCTGGGCGTCCCGGGCCCAGCTGCCTGCCGGCGGCAGGGTGATAGACCAGGCCTGGGTGCAGCACAACCTCGGCCGCTGTCGCGCCCTGATCGAGTGCATGAAACTCATCGTCTACAAGCAGTCCTGGGCGATGACCGAAGGGGTACTGGAGATGGCCGATGCGTCCGCCGCAAAGGTCTACGGTTCGGAGGGTTTCATCGAGGTCTACCGGATGCTGGGGGAGATAGTGGGGCAGGCCGGGCTGGTGCGCTCGGGCTGTGAGCAGACCCTGGCGGAAGCCGGCAAGCTGGAGCGCCTGTATCGCACCGCGTCGATCATCACCTTTGGTGGCGGCGCCAATGAAATCCAGCGCGACATCATTTCGGCGGCGGGGCTGTGGATGCCCCGCGCCAGTCGCTGAGCGGGGCTAAAGCATGGAATTTGGTTTCTCCCAGGAACAGCAGGAAGTCAGGCAACTGGCCCGCAAGATTCTGTCGGAGCAGGTCCGCGCCGAGACGCTGGCAGCCTATGACGAATACCAGGCGCCGCGTTTCGACCGGGCACTGTGGCAGCAGCTCATCGCCGCAGGGCTGCCGGGCGTTGCGCTGGAGCAGCGCTACGGCGGACTGGGCTTCGGCTTTATGGAACTGGCCCTGTTCATCGAGGAGGTGGGCCGCAGCATAGCGCCCATCCCGGCGATCGCGCACTGCGTGGCGGCGCTGCTGCCAATCCAGCGCTTCGGCAGCGATGCCATGAAAGAGGCTGTCCTGCCCGCGGCGGCGGCCGGTGAACTGCTGCTGAGCGCGGCGCTGTCGGAACAGCTTAGCGAGGACCCCGCGGACCCGCGCGCGGTCACGGCGGTGCAGCATGGCGCCGACCTGGTCGTCAGTGGCACCAAGACCGCCGTGCCGTTTGGCGCATACGCACAGCGCATCCTGTTGTCCGCGCGCACGGACGCAGGTGTGGCCGTGGTTTTGCTGGACTCCCGCTCTGCCGGCGTCAGCCTGAAGCCGCTGCAGGTCACCAGTTTCGAACCCCAGTGCGATCTCCTGCTGGACTCGGTGCGCGTACCTGCAAGCGACATCATCACCACTGCTGACGGTGCCCGGGTCATGCAGTGGGTGGCCGAGCGCACACTGGCGGCGATCTGTGCCCACCAGCTGGGGGCGGCGGACTGCGCCATGCGCATGGCAGCCAGCTACACGTCCGAGCGCAAGCAGTTCGATGTGCCGGTGGCGACCTTCCAGGCCGTCGGCCACCGTATGGCGGACTGCTACATCGACGTCGAGTGCCTGCGCCTGACCACCTACCAGGCCGCGTCGCTGTTGCACAGTGAGGTGGCGGCGACCACCGA
>JBFZEF010000141.1:0-9741 GCA_041307045.1 Halioglobus sp. | reverse complement strand
TCATGGTGCCGAACTTTCCGGCGTTACTGCGCTTGGCGAGGTCCCAGACGATGTAGATCATCAGCAGGATGAGGGCGCCCACGCCGAGGGTGACGCCATAGTTTGTGAGCCACTCGTCCATAATGTGTTGTCCGGCTCTGTGTGTATTCTTCGGCCGTCAGCCGTAAGCCTAGAGTGCCACGACGATATCGGTTAGCAGGTGGACGTCGGCGTGCAGGGACTGGGTGATCAGGCAGCCGGCTTCCGCCCTGTGAAGCAGGCGCTCTGCTTTTTCAGTATCAGTGCCAGCTGGGACTGTCAGTTTTACGTTGACCGTAAATTTGGTGAATCGGGTGGCTTTTTCGACCCTTTCGAGTACCCCCACGGGGGAACATTCCAGATGTATCCATTCGAGTTTGGAATTTCTCGCAACGGCCCGAAAGGTCAATATGAAGCAGTTGGCAACAGTGCCGACCAGTAAGTGCTCTGGTGACCACTGGTCGCCGGGGCCCCCAAATTCTGCCGGAGCAGCGGTAGTGATTTCGGGCAGGTTGGCGGATTTCAACACAACGAGGCCATCGGTTGAGGCCAGGGCGGTGGCGTGGTAGTGGTGGGGCAGGTCCTGCATAATCGTCGCTTCCTTTGGCTGGTTTCGAGCGGCGATTATAGCTGCTGCGGGCGAGTGTCCTCACCCTTTAAATTACCCTCCGTCAGGCTACCGGGGAGCAGGCCTCCATGGCCGCCGCGCCGCGCTGGTGGCCGGCGGTTGGCCACACCGGCAGTTCCCACAGCTGGGGTTGCCCGGGCACATCCTCTGCCGCGGGCAGGTCCACGTCGATATGCTGGTTGCCGCCGCGCTGCTTGAGGATATGCACCCGGCGGTATTCCCGCATCTGCAGGCGCAGGCTGGCGGGAGCATGGTTGCCTGCCGCCGCGTTGGGGCGAAACAGGACTGCCAGGCTGTCACCTGCGCCGGCGGCGAGCTGCAGCTTGCGCAGTTCGCTGTAACTGTAGTTGTGGGTCCCCAGCCAGCTGAACACGGCGCTGCAGGTGCTGCTGCGCAGGGCCTGCTCGGTACTCCACAGCAGGTCCTGGCGGTTCCTGGGGTGTACCAGCAGTACCTGCCGGGTGTCGATACCCCGGGCCGCCAGCAGGGGGGCATAGGGTATATAGGGCGGGGCGATAAATGCCTGCCAGCGCCCCTGCTCGCTCAGCCGCTCCATGGCGGGCAGGAACAGGCCCATGGCCCCCAGCCCGTTGCTGTCACTCAGCAGCTCGATGGTGCTGTGCAGTGGCCAGCCGCCCTGGTCCAGCTGCCTGTCCAGGCCCGTAAAGCCGGTGGCCAGGCCGGTGCAGCTGTGGCTGCCGCTGTTGGCGGAGGGCTCATGGTGGTGAAAACGGCGCTGGCGCCCGCGCCAGGTGTCGTTGCGGTTGATGATCTGCTCGAGTGCGTCGCTCATGGCCCTGTCCCGGGGAGGGTATCCCCATCAAAAAAACTGTATATATGTACAGTAGTCCTGATATGTGCGGAATGCAAGCCATGAAGCCGCAAAAGGAAGTAAGCGCAGGGGAAAGCAGGTCGGGCAGCGGGGGCCGCGCAGAAGTCTCTCAGACCCGGCAGAGGCCCATGACCAGGTCTTCGAGGTTGTCCCAGGGCTTGCCGCCGGCGAAACCCTTGATGCTGCCGTCCACCTTGACGCTCCGCTCCAGCAGCATCGCCATTGACGCCGGGTCGTGGCGCGCCAGCGCCGCCTGCATCAGGGGGACCCGGTTCTTCCACACCCGTCGGGCATCCAGCGCCCGCTGCACCCCGCGCCCATCGGGGCATTCCTGTTGCACCTCATGCAAAGTGCGGATCTCCCGGGTGAGAGACCACAGTACTACCGTGGGTTCGGTGCCCTCGCCGCGCAGGCCGTGCAGTATGCGCAGGCTGCCGGCGGCGTCGCCCCTGAGGGCCGTGTCGGCAAGCTCAAACACACTGTAGCGGGCATTGTCGGCCACCGCTTCGAGCACGGTCCGGGCGCTGATGCGTGAATCGCGGACCAGCAGTTTCAGCTTTTCCACCTCCTGCACGGCCGCCAGCAGGTTGCCTTCCACCCGGTCGCACAGGAGTTGCAGGGCATCGTCGTCGATTTCCAGGCCCGCGGCGGACACCCGCTGGCGCAACCATCCGGGCAGGTTGCGGCCATCCACCGGCCATACCTGGACCACCGCGCCGGCCGCGTCCAGTGCCTTGAACCACTTACTGTTGGTGGATTGCTTGTCGATCTTGCCGGCCACCATCAGCAGCACGTCATCACTGCCGGCGATGTCAAGGTAGTCGCACAGGGCCTTGCTGCCGTCCGCCCCGGGCTTGCCGCTTGGGAGCCGCAGTTCAAGCAACTTGCGCTCGGCGAACAGGGACATGCTGCTGGCGCTGTGCAGGATTTCGTGCCAGTCGAAGTGCGCGCCGCCGGCCTCTATGACTTCCCGGTCAGTGCAACCCTGCTCCCGCGCGTGGCGCCTGATGGCGTCGCAGCATTCCTGTACCTGCAGGGGCTCGTCACCGGTGACCAGGTAGACCGGCAGCAGCCTTCGCTTCAGTTGCGCCGGAAGCTGTTCGGGAGAAACTCGCATTACTGTTTGCTGTTGGCGAAGAAACCGATACGCCGGATCATCTGCTGCGCCAGTTCCGTGCGCATCTCGGACTGGAGAATGCGGATCTCCTCGCTTTTGCCCATGACGTTGCGCGGGTCGTTCTCCATCTGCCTCATGACCACCGCTGTGGTATCGGGCATGACTTCCTGGCCGTTGGCGTCCAGCACCGAGAAGGTGGTTTGCATGGTGAGCTCGAGCTGGGAGACCCGGGCCTCCCGGTTGAGGGAGAGGTTGGTCTGGTTAAACCTGTCCGGGCCAAGTAGCAGGGAGTAACTGGTATTCGCCCTGTCCATCCACTGGATGCCGTTGGCGGCGAACACTGTCCGCACGGTCTGGCTGAATTCACTGTTGGGGTTGCCCGTGACCAGGTGCATTTTATCCCAGCCGGGGGGCAGGGCGGCGCCGCCGCCGACACCGCGCAGCTGGAAGCCGCAGGCCATGAGCAGGCAGGTAATGCCCAGGATGATGGAGTATCGGGCGAGGCGCCGTGACATTGCAGGTTTCCGGGTGGGCATCAGTTGGCCACAATATTAACCAATTTCCCGGGCACCACAATGACCTTGCGCACGGTGACACCTTCGAGGAAGCGCGCGACGTTGGGTTGCTGCTGCGCCAGGGCCTTGACCGCCGACTCGTCGGCATCCGCATCGATGCTCATCCTGGCCCTGACCTTGCCGTTCACCTGTACCACCACGTCGACGCTGTCGCGCGCAAGCGCGGACTCATCCACCAGCGGCCAGGAGGCGTTGACGACATCGCCTTCACCGCCCAGCAGGGGCCACAGGTGGTGACTGATATGCGGCACGATGGGGCACAGCATTAGCACCACCGCACGCAGGGCCTCGCTGGCCAGGGCGCGGTCCTGGGGAATGCCTTCGTCGAGCTTGCCCACCTCGTTGCACAGCTCCATCACGGCGGCGATGGCGGTATTGAAGGTCTGGCGCCGGCCGAAATCGTCACTGACCTTGGCGATGGTCTCGTGAGCCTTGCGGCGCAGGGCTTTCTGGCGATCGTCCAGCGCGGCAAGATCCAGTGCCGGCGCGGGAGACTCCTGTTGCCGGGCCACCAGTTTCCACAGGCGCCTGAGGAAGCGATTGGCCCCCTCCACGCCGGAATCGGACCATTCCAGGGACTGTTCAGGTGGCGCCGCAAACATGCTGAACAGGCGCACGGTATCGGCGCCGTAACTGTCGATCAGGGACTGGGGGTCCACCGTGTTGCCCTTGGACTTGGACATCTTGCTGCCGTCCTTGAGCACCATCCCCTGGGTCAGCAGGCGAGTGAAGGGCTCATCGGAGTGAACCAGTCCTTCGTCGCGCATCAGCTTGTGGAAGAAGCGCGCGTACAGCAGGTGGAGGATGGCGTGCTCGATGCCGCCAACGTACTGGTCTACCGGTGCCCAGTAGTCTGCCTCGGCATCCAGCATCGCCTCATCATTGCGGGCGCTGGCGTAGCGGGCGTAATACCAGGACGATTCCATGAAGGTGTCGAAGGTGTCGGTGTCCCGGGTGGCACCGCCGCCACAGCTCGGGCAGGTGGTGGCATAAAACCCGGGCATTTTCTTGATCGGAGAGCTCACGCCCTCGAAGGCCACGTCGGTGGGGAGGACTACCGGTAAATCCTTTGCCGGTACGGGTACGGTGCCGCAGGTGCCGCAATTGATCATGGGAATCGGCGCGCCCCAGTAGCGCTGGCGGGAGACGCCCCAGTCGCGCAGGCGATAGTTGGTGGTGCGCTCGCCCTTGCCCTGCTGCTGCAGGCGGTCGGCGATCGCATCGAACGCACCCTCGAAGTCGAGCTGGTCAAACTCGCCCGAGTTGACGGTTACGATTGCGCTCTTGTCGGCATACCAATCCTGCCAGCGCTCCACCTCGTAGGGATGATCGCCATCGACCTTGGCTATCACCTGGACGATCGGCAGGTTGTACTTGAGGGCAAACGCATGGTCGCGCTCATCGTGGCCGGGTACCGACATCACCGCGCCGGAGCCATAGGACATGAGGACGAAGTTGGCCACCCATATCGGCAGCTCGGCGCCGGTGAGCGGGTGAATGGCATGCATGCCTGTGGCCATGCCCAGTTTTTCCATGGTAGCCAGCTCGGCTTCCGCCACCTTGCCCCGGCTCTGCTCCTCGATGAACGCGGCAAGCGCGGGATTGGATTGCGCCGCCTGGCGGGCTACCGGGTGCTGGGGCGCCACCGCGACATAGGTCGCGCCCATCAATGTATCGGGCCGTGTGGTGTACACCTCCAGCGAGTCCTCGCCGCTGAGCAGTGCCCGGGCCAGACCGAAGCGCAGGTTGACACCTTCCGAGCGCCCGATCCAGTTGCGCTGCATCGTGCGCACCTGTTCCGGCCAGTGCTCCAGCTTGTCGATGTCCGTCAGCAGTTCTTCGGCGTAGGCGGTTATGCGGATAAACCACTGGTCTATCTCCCGGCGCTCCACCGGGTTGTTGCAACGCCAGCAGCAGCCGTTCACCACCTGCTCGTTGGCCAGCACGGTCTGGTCGGTCTCGCACCAGTTGACCTCCGCTTTTTTGCGGTAGGCCAGGCCTTTTTCGAACAGGCGGGTGAAAAACCACTGCTCCCAGCGATAATATTGCGGATTGCAGGTGGCGATCTCCCGGTCCCAGTCGTAGGCGAAACCCAGGCGTTGCAACTGGGCGCGCATGTAGTCGATATTCGCCGCGGTCCACTGCGCCGGCGGCACATTGTTCTGGATCGCGGCATTCTCCGCCGGCAGGCCGAAGGCGTCCCAGCCCATGGGCTGCAGCACGTTCTTGCCCAGCATGCGATGGTAGCGGGCGATGACATCGGCAATGGTGTAGTTGCGCACATGCCCCATGTGCAGTTTGCCGCTGGGATAGGGGAACATGGCCAGGCAATAGAACTTTTCCCGGCTGTCGTCGCGCCGCACGCAAAAGCTCTTGTTGACCAGCCAGTGCTGCTGGGCGGCGGCTTCCAGCTCCTGTGGTATGTAGTTCTGATCCATCATGGCTTTCAGGTTTGTCCTTGATCATGTGCTGACAGGCGGGCGCGACCCCTTACCCTATAAGGAATTGGCTGGCGGCTGCGTCGGCAAAAATAAACGGCGATTCTAGCAGTATTTGGGGTAGGCCGCGATTAGCGGTGTTCAGTTCTTCTCGCGCCAGAATCCCAGGTACATCAGGAACATCAACAGCAGGGTGATCCCGGATCCGGCGATGACGGGCGTTACCCCGAAGGTGCCGAATGGCGTATTGCCCAGCATTACCTCCACCTCGCCGCTCAGGGTGGTTTCAACGAACTGATCGGTGCGAGCCACGATCTGGCCGCGGTGGTTGATGATGGCGGAGACCCCGTTATTGGTGCCGCGGATCATGTAGCGGCCGTTCTCCAGCGCGCGCATCTGGGTCATCTGCAGGTGCTGCAGTGGACCTATCGAGGTGCCGAACCAACTGTCATTGCTGATGGTGAGCAGCAGGTCGCTGTCGCGCGCGCTGCGCGCCACCAACTCGGGGTAGACGACCTCGTAACACACGAAGGGTGCGACCCGGTAGGCCCCGGCGCGCAACGGCGGCTGGCTGGCGGGGCCCGGGCTGAAGGCCGACATAGGCAGGTCGAAGAAGGCGATCAGCCCACGCAATTGGCGTTCCAGGGGCACGTACTCGCCGAATGGCACAAGATTATGCTTGTGATATATCCCCTCGCCGTCGCCGATGGCCACCACGCTGTTGAAGTAGCCCTCGCCCTGCTCTGACAGTGAAGGTGCACCGACAAACAGGGTGGTTTCAGCCGCCGCGGCGCGCGCGGCTATCGGGTCGAGGAAATCCCGCGCCCGCTGGTAGTAGTTGGGGATCGCCGCCTCCGGCCAGACCAGGATATCGACACCGTACTGGGGTTCGCTGGTGATGCGCAGTTGCTCGAGGATCGGCTGGTACCAGGCGCGGTCCCACTTGTGTTCCTGGGGGACGTTGGGCTGGACTAGCACGACACTGAGGGGCTGTTCGCTGCCCTTGACGACCCATTCGATTGGCCTGAGCACCGCCCCGCCGCCCCACAGGGTTATCACGATGACGGCGTAGGTAGTACAGGCGATGGCCTTGCGGCTGCGCCAGGCCAGGAACAGGCAGCTGCCGGTCAGGGCGCAGATGAACGACAAGCCGAACACCCCGACCACCGGGGCCCAGCCCGCAATGGGGGTATCGAGGTGGGCGTAGCCGAGGTACAGCCAGGGAAAGCCGGTGAACAGCCAACTGCGCAGCCACTCGGCCAGCACCCAGGTTACCGGGAAGCCGACCAGCATGCCGCCAGGCAGGGCGCGCACGAAACGCACATAGAACCAGCCGAAAGAAACCTGGAACAGTACCGCGAGCCCGACACAGAACAGCACCGTGAGAAATGCGGCCAGGGCGATGCCGGCCCCGCCGTACACGTGGATGCTGACGTAAACCCATGATACGCCGCTGCCAAACAGGCCCAGGCCGAACAGCCAGCTGCGCCAGACAGCCTCGCGCAGGCTGCAGGTGCACAGCAGGAAGGCGTAGATGGCGCAGCTGATGATACCCGCAGGCCAGAAGTCGAACGGCGCCAGGGACAGGGTAACCAGCGCCCCGGCGAAGGGCGCCAGGAACAGCACCAGCAATGGATGCAGGCCGGGTTCACTTCTCATGTCGTGATGTGCCCGGTCAGTCCTGCAGCGGCCGCATGCGCAGGCTGTGAATCTTGCGCTGGTCGGCGTTGATCACCAGGAACTCGAACTTATCGATGGTGGCGGTCTCATTGCGGGCAGGCATGTGTCCCAGTGCCTGTATGACCAGGCCGCCGATGGTGTCGAAATCATCGTCACTGAATTTGCTGCCAAAATACTCGTTGAAATCCTCGATCGGTGTCAGTGCCTTGATGAAGTAATCGTCGTCGCTGATCTTGCGGATGAATTGGTCCTCTTCGGTGTCCGTCTCATCTTCGATATCACCGACGATTTCCTCCAGCACGTCCTCGATTGTCACCAGTCCGGCCACCCCGCCGTATTCATCGATGACAATCGCCATGTGGTTGCGGTTCTCGCGAAACTCGCGCAGCAGGACGTTCAGGCGCTTGCTCTCGGGCACCACCACGGTGGGCCGCAGCAGCTCGCGTATCCTGAACTCGCTCTGCTCCTTGTTGAGGATCTGGGGCAGCAGGTCCTTGACCAGCAGGATGCCGCAGATGTCGTCCAGGCTCTCGCCCACCACCGGGTAACGGGAGTGCGCCGTGTTGATGATTTGCGGCAGAATCTCCTCCAGCGAGCACTCGGCCTTTATCACCTCCATCTGGGTGCGGGGAATCATGATGTCCCGGGCCTGCATGTCGCTGACCTCCATCGCCCCTTCCATGATGCTGCGCGCATCGCGATCGATGATTTCGTTCTCGACCGCCACTGCCAGCACATCATGCAGGTCCTTGCGGTTGCGCGGCTCTGAGGAAAACAGTACGGCAATCCGGTCGATCCAGGACTTCTCGCCCGAATCGTTGCCTGATCGGTCGTCGCTCATTGCAGGGTATTCTCCGTGGGTTGTTTGGACTGGTAGGGGCAGGGATAGCTGAGCTCGGCCAGGATGGTGCTTTCAAGCGATTCCATCGCCAGCGCATCGCTCTCTTCGATATGGTCGTAGCCGAGCAGGTGCAGCGTACCGTGCACCGCCATGTGGGCCCAGTGGGCGGCGAGGGCCTTGTGCTGGGATTGCGCCTCCTCCCGCACAACAGGAGCGCAGATCACGATATCCCCGAGCAGCGGCAATTTCAGCTCTGCCGGCAGATCGGCGGGAAAGGACAGGACGTTGGTGGGGCCGGGCTTGCCGCGATAGGTCTGGTTAAGGCCGGCCATCTCCGGGATGTCGACCAGGCGCACACTGATTTCCGTGTCGTCCCGGGTCGTCTGGCTGGCGAGGGCGGCCGCGATCCAGCGGCGTAAGTCGTCCTCTGAGGGCACGGGCTCGGCGCTCGCGCACTGGATATCGACGGTCAGGCTCATCGCCTGGTCCTGTCCAGCGCGGTGGCCTTGTCTTCGTGGCTGTCGTAGGCCTCGACGATGCGCTGCACCAGGGGGTGGCGCACCACGTCCTTGCTGCCGAAGTAAGTGAAGCCGATGCCTTCCACGCCGGCCAGCACGTTGCTGGCGTGGGTCAGGCCCGAGGGAGAACTCTTGGGCAGGTCGATCTGGGTGGCGTCGCCGGTGATTACGGCGGTGGAACCAAAGCCGATTCGGGTGAGGAACATTTTCATCTGCTCCCGGGTAGTGTTCTGCGCCTCGTCCAGGATAATGAAGGAATTGTTGAGGGTGCGCCCGCGCATGAAGGCCAGCGGTGCCACTTCGATGATATGCCGCTCAATGTATTTATTGACCGTCTCGAAGCCCAGCATTTCGTAGAGCGCGTCGTAAAGCGGGCGCAGGTAGGGGTCGATTTTCTGGCTCAGGTCGCCGGGCAGGAAGCCGAGCTTCTCCCCGGCTTCCACTGCCGGCCGCACCAGCAGTATGCGGCGCACCCGGTCCTCCAGCAGCGCTTCCACCGCGCAGGCCACGGCCAGGTAGGTTTTGCCCGTGCCCGCCGGCCCGATGCCGAAATTGATGTCGCACTGCCCGATCGTGCGCACGTAGCCCTGCTGGTTCCTGCCGCGGGGCTTGATAGCCGCGCGCTTGGTGCGAATAACCCGCATGGCCTGCACCGGCGCATCCTCGTCGGCGCCCGGTTCCAACAGGTACTCCAGTTCGGCCTGCTGCAGCTGCAGGTGCAGCGACTCGGGCGTCACTTCGATTCCCAGGCAGACTTCCGCATACAGCTGCCGCAGCAGCTGTGCCGCCGCGGCCACATCCTCGGCGCTACCGCGCAACAGGAACTGGTTGCCCCGGGCGCTGATCGAGAGGCCGAAGCGCCGCTCGATCTGGCGCAGGTGGCCGTCCAGCTGGCCGCACAGCACGGCCAGGTGGCGCGCATCATGGGGTTCCAGGGTGAGTGATTGCTGTATCGACGGGTTGGCGAGCGTTGGGGGCGTCGCCGCTGTCGGGGGAGGGTCGCTAGTCAAAATAGAGGATGGCCACCGGGGGCAGTCGTAAAGAAGTTAAGGATATACGGGAAATCAGCTGCGTCAACCGGCGCTCAACACACC
>JBFZEF010000139.1:0-2580 GCA_041307045.1 Halioglobus sp. | reverse complement strand
TTACGGTTACTGGCAGGAGGTGGCAACCCTGTACCAGGTATCGCCACTGGCGGTCGCGGACGCCTGCTCCCTGCTGGGCGGCGATTATTCAGTGATGGTCGGTCTCGACGATTACCTGCCGCTGGATGCGATCAAATGCGCTGCCCTGGGGGCGCCGGTGTACACGGTGGCGGATTTCAACGTACTGGTTGACGGCGAAACCCTGCGCTCCGCCCAGATACTGGCCTGGGTCGACGTGATCAACGCGGCGGACTGGCTTCTGGTGGTGCTCGTGCTGGAGGTGGAAGTGCGCCTGCAGTTGCGCGGCTACCTCTCGGACCGGGTCATGAACGCGACCAAATTCCTCAAGCTGGTGATCTACGCGATACTGTTCCTCTGCGCCGCCTATTGGGCCTATGCCGGCGATTTCCTCGATTTCTACGATGCCGCGCTGTGGCTGTTCGCCTTTATCTTTATCGAGCTCAATGTCTTCGAGTGGCAGTACGAAACCGTTTCAGAACATCCGGTCGCGGCCTGATTGCCCGCCGCCGTGTCGTTCGCCGGGGAACTTTGCAGTCTGCGCTGGAACCCCGCCACCGAGGCGGCGGAGGTCATTGACCAGACCCTGCTGCCCCACAGCCTGCGCTGGCTCGAACTCAAGACCCTCGATGCCTACTGCCATGCCATCAGCGCCATGCAGGTGCGCGGGGCCCCGCTGATAGGGATTACCGCGGCCTTCGGCCTGGCCCGGGCCCTCGCCCTGGATCCGTCGACACCAAACCTGCAACGCGCCAGCGCGGCCCTGCTGGCAACCCGCCCCACCGCGGTCAACCTGCGCTGGGCCCTGCAGGCCGTCGCCGCGGCCGTGGGCGATCTGCCGCCGCCGCGCCGGGCGGACGCCGCCCTGGAAACAGCCCTGCTGCTGCGCGCCCGGGATATCGCCAACTGTGCCCTCATCGGCGAGCACGGCCTGGCCCTGTTGCGGGCGCTGAAACCCGCCGGCCCGCTGCAGATCATGACCCACTGCAACGCCGGCTGGCTGGCGACGATACAGTGGGGCACGGCGCTGGCGCCGGTGTACAAGGCCCATGCCGCGGGGATTGCCGTGCATGTGTGGGTGTCCGAAACCCGCCCCCGCAACCAGGGCATGAACCTCACTGCCTGGGAACTACAGCGCGCTGGGGTCCCCTGCACCATTGTCACCGACAACAGCTGCGGCCAGCTGCTGCGCCAGCGCGCGGTCGACTGTGTCCTGGTGGGCAGCGATCGCACCGCGGCCAACGGCGATGTCTGCAACAAGGTCGGCACCTATCTCAAGGCGCTGGCGGCCCGCGCGAACGGAATACCGTTCTATGCCCTGCTGCCGGAGTCGAGCATCGACTGGCACTGCGCCGGCGGCGATGAGATTCCCATCGAGGAGCGGGGTGAGGAGGAAGTGCTGGCCATGAGCGGCCTGGATGACAGCGGCAGCGTCCGCCAGTTGCGGCTCGCCGGCGCCGGCAGTCGCGCCCACAACCCGGCGTTCGATGTCACCCCGGCGGCGCTGGTCTCGGCCCTGGTGACCGAACACGGCAGCTTCGAGGCCAGCCCCGCAGGCCTGGCGCGCCTGCGGCAGCAGATAGCCGCGTCCGGGGCGAGTTGAACAGCGCGGGCGAGTTGCCTCTGGCGGACGCTGCCGCTGTCATCCAGGCCGCTCAGGCCAGCGCCACCAGTGCCAGTTCCACCGGCCTTGCTCCGGCTTGCTGTTCGCTGCTTGTGGCGTGCTCGATGTGGCCGGCTAGCCAGCCGCCCCCGTCGGGGCTGAGCAGGATGTCCCCCACGCCGCCAGGATGGCGGATCTGCAGGTGCCAGTCAGCCGCCAGTTGCGCGCTGCCTGGCGGCAGCTCCATCGCCGCCAGGGCCCGCGCCACCGCGCCTGCGTCAAAATCAAAGCGGGCGTGCAGCACCTGCTCCCCGCCGCTGCGCGGACACAGGGCCGCGTCGAGCTGCAGCGCCTGCAGGGCCGCGCGCGCATCCTGCCCGAGGGCCGCAAAGTGCTGCGCGATCGAATCGGCCGCAGTCCGGTAGAGCATGTCGCGCCGATCGAGGGCGGCGAGGTAGAGCCGGTTGCGGTGCTCGTAAACCGACATCCGATCGACCAGGTCGACGTCCGCCAGGTCGCCCCGCAGGGTCTCGACCAGCCGGTGCAGCACGTCCCGCAACAGCGGCGACACCGGCACCTCGCCCTGCAGCGCCAGCAGGCGGGTGGTGAGCGGCATGATGTGCCCGTGTACCAGCAGGATATGGGCGGTGATCAGGAAATAGCCCTCCTCCCCCTCGTCCCGACCGAAACTGTGGCAGCCCACCACGTACTCGCCCTTGGCCTTGCCGTAACCCGCCACCGGGATGGCCTCGATGCGGTATTCATCGCGCCGGGCGTAGAACTCGGTGCCGGGCAGGAGGGTGTAGCCGAAGATATTGATATTGGGGAAGGTGGCGAGCAGCTGGTCGAGGTTGCGCTCAAAATCCGCCAGGTTGTCGCCGGGCAGGCCCCAGATCAGTTCCGCCGCTATGGGCACACCCTGCTCCGCCATGGACTTGGCGATCGGCCCGTACTCGGTG
>JBFZEF010000138.1:0-8704 GCA_041307045.1 Halioglobus sp. | reverse complement strand
CCATTGCGCGCTGGTAAGACCTGGCGGGATTCACTGAGGTGGCGGTTCGCTGCCAGGCCATCGCAACCCGTGAACTCGACAGCATCCTGCAGCGCGTGCATGCCGCCGGTCGCAAGGCGATGCTCCGGGATGACGCCAGGCGTTGGCACAAGCTGCGCATCGCGATCAAGGAGCTGCGCTATACCCTCGATAGCCTGCCGCACGATGCGGTGGAACCCTTGACCGCGAGGCTGTTGGACGAGTGTAAATCGCTGCAGACCCTGCTCGGCGATTGGCACGATACGGTAGTCCACCGGCAGTTACTCGATGAGTTGAGCGCACAGGAATCATGTGACGCGACCACAGCCGCCGGCATGGCTGCGCTGGCGCTGCAACAGGCCTTGGCCGCAACCGGGCAAGGCTCCCTCGAACTCATAAAACAACGGCTGCGCCAGGGGAACCTGGCCCTGGCGGCGGAGGCACTCGCAACGCGCGACTGAGGCGCGCCTCAGCCCGCGGAGTCCCGGCCTTCAGCTGCGCCACGCTCGCACCAATCGCAGTGGGGATGGGTGTACAGATGGTTGTTGAGGTAGCGCGCATCCCCCGTCACCTCCAGCCCCACCCAGTCCGGCAGCGGTGGCTGCTCCGCCGGATCGGACAGTTCCACTTCCGCCACGATCAGGCCGGCGTTGTCCCCGGCGAACACGTCGATCTCCCACACATAGCCGGCGACTTCCCGCAGGTAGCGTGTTTTGCGTATCACCCTGCCGCCGCAGAATTCAGCGATCATCTGGCGGGCATCCGCCGCCGGAATAAGGTACTCGAATTCACTGCGCACAAAACCCGCAGCGGGGCCTTTCAGGGTGAGCCAGGCCCGCTCCCCGGCCAGCCGCACGCGCACCACGGCGCCGTCCCCGGTGCTGATGTACCCCTGGCTCATCTCGACACCCCCTGCCAGGGGCCCCAGCAATGCCGTGTCCACCAGGAATTTTCGCTCGATTTCTACCGCCATACGGGGTGCCCGCTCCACTGCCGTTCGCAATCGGTTCAGGGTATTCGACTTGTGAATGCGAGACAAATCACAGCTGAACCAATTAGCCCTGATACCACTGGTCTCCCTGCACAAGCTTCTGTTAGTGTTTTCGGCAGGCAGGGCCTGCCGCGCCGCCGGCAACTGCGCACGCACACCCGATGTGCGCATTCATGAGGAAACCAGCGATGAAATTTGCAAGGACAGCCTGCTTTTCTGCCCTCGTACTCGGGCTGTCCGCCTGCAACTGGGGCGACTCGGCGGCGGATCACCTGGCGCAGGCGAACCAGTATCTCGCCGGCGCTGACTACACTTCGGCCATCATCGAGTTGAAAAACGCCTTGCAGCTGGATAACGAGTCCGCCGAGGCCCGCTACCTGCTGGGCGTGGCCTATCTGGAGACCGGCGACATGGCGTCAGCCCAGAAAGAACTGGAGCGCGCGCAACAACTGGGCTGGCCCGACAGCGAGATACGCCCGGCACTGGCACAGGCGCTGCTGGCCCAGGGCGAATTCACCCGGGTACGGGAAATCAGCTCCCGGGGACTGGCCTCGGAGCAAGAGGCCAGCGTGCTCGCCTCCCAGGCGATGGCGGCCCTGGCCGAGGGTGATACCTGGGAGGCGCAGGAGCAGATCGACAAGGCGCTCCTGAAAGCGCCTGATTCCACTGATGTGCTGATGGCCAGTGCGCGATTGCTGGCGAGTAACGATGACCTCGAGGGCGCCACTGCGGCGCTGGATAAGGTTATTTCCCTCGACCCGAAAAGGGCCCCGGCCTGGAGCCTGCGGGGCGATATCCTGGCTGGCCAGAAGGATTTTACCGGCGCCCTCGCGGCCTATGGCCAGTCGATCAGCCTGCAGCAGAAGAACTTCGGCGACCAGTTCAAACAGACCCTACTGAACCTCCAGCTCGGTAACGTTGAGGCCGCGCAGGCCGGCGCCGACCAACTGCTGACCTGGGCGCCCCAACACCCGGGTGCGAGTTATATCCAGGGCCTGCTGCACTACCAGGGCGGCAGGTACGCGGCAGCGATTTCCTCTCTCGCGGTGACCGAGCCCGCGTTCCAGCACTATCCCCTCGCGCTGTTCTTCCTGGGCAGCGCCAACCTGGTGCAGGGCAATATGGACCAGGCGGCAAACCTGGCCGCGCGTTTCCACAAGCTGGCACCGGACAGTGTCCAGGGCCGCAAGCTGCTGGCCACCATTCGCCTGCAGGAGGGTAAGGACGCCGCCGTCCAGACGCTGCTGCAACCGGTGCTGGAGAGCGCCCCGGATGACGTCGACGCCCTCAATCTCACGGCCAACGCCTTACTGCGTATGGGCAAAACCGATGAGGGCATAGCCCTGCTGTCGCGGGTGGCCACCCTGCAACCGGATTCGCCGGTAGCGCAGGTCAGGCTCGGCGCAGGCCTGCTTATCGCCGGCCAGGAAGCGGATGCGACGCAGCACATGGAGACCGCACTCGAGTTGAACCCGGAGTTCCAGCAGGCCGACATCCTGCTGGTGCTGAACCAACTGCAGAAGCGCGATTTCCCTGCGGCCATCAAGGCCGCCGAGGCCTACCAGCGCCGCCACCTCACCAGCATCACACCTCACAACCTGCTCGGCAAGGTCTACCAGGAAGCCGGCCAGCCCGACGCGGCCCGGGCCTCCTACCAGCGCGCGCTGACGCTGGACGCGGGGGACCCGGCGGCCAACCACAACCTGGCCCAGATGGCGCTGGCGAGCAATGACCTGGCGGCGGCGCGCAAGCACTACGAGGCCATTCTTGCGGCCCACGAGGACGCGGTGCCGGCAATGGTCCAGCTGGCGCTGCTGGACGCCCGGCAAGGCAATGAAGCCTCGCTGGTGGCCCATCTCGAACAGGCCATGGCGGCAGCCCCGACTGAGCTGCAGCCGCGGCTGCTGCTCGCCCGCTACTACCTGGGCAAGGGCAAGGCCGAACAGGTGGCGCCGCTGTTCTCCAGCCTGGACGCGCAGCTACAGAAATCGCCTGACGTACTGCAGGTTCTGGCAATGGCGCAACTGTCCAGCAAGGATGCAGGCGCCGCCCAGTTCACTCTCGAGCAGCTGCTGGAATCTGCGCCGGACAGTGCGCCAATCCGCCACATGATGGCCATGGCCGCGACTGTAAGTGGGGACAACAAGCGAGCCGAACAGGAGTTGCAGCGCGCGCTGGCGCTGGATGAGAACTACCTTCCCTCGCGAATTGCCCTGGCCAGGCTAGCGCTCGCGACCGGGTCCATACCCGAATTCGAAACCCAACTGGAAAAACTCACGGCACTAGCAGCTGATAACCCCGACGTACTGCTGTTACAGGCGGCCTCAGCGCAACGCGCGGGCAACAAGCAAAACGCCCTGAAACTGGCCGAAAAGGCCTTTGTCATCGCGCCCTCTACCGCGACAGTCGTTGCCGTTGCGAGCTACCAGGAAGCCGCCGGTGACCAGGCGGCCGCCCTGGAACGCTACCGCGTATGGCTGGATAAGAACCCGGATGATATAACCGCCCGCATGGCGTTCGCCAATACCCTGCAACTGGCCGGGCGACTCGATGACGCCAGCCAGCAGTACGCCGCGGTATTAGAGGCGGATCCGGTCAATGTCATCGCCCTCAACAACCAGGCCTGGATACTCAGGGAGAAAGATTCGGCACAGGCCCTTGAGTATGCCCGCAGGGCGGCTGAGCTCGCCCCGGACTCCGCGGACGTGCTCGATACCCTGGCGATGGTCGAATATGCCAGCGGGAATTATGCGCGCGCGCAACGCAGCATCGAGCGGGCCCTGAAGAAACACCCCAACCACCCCTCGATGCTCTATCACAGCGCCATGATCGCGGCGGCCCTGGAAGACAAGGCGGCAGCGCGCGCGACCCTGAAAAAGTTACTGGCCACCCACACCGATTTCGCCGAAATCGCCGAGGCAGAGGCACTGGCCGGGAAACTCGGCGACTGATATGCCCGGTTCCGCAATGATGTGTATCATGGCGATCCTCGCCCGAAGCTGACGGCGTCGGCAGTCACAAAGTACAGGCAGGTTCGACGGCAATGATCGATAAGGCGGGCCCCAGAGGCGCCCGCAAGGAAATGTCCATGATCAAGGTGATCGCCCTACCCTGCTCACCAGTGTGGCGGACAGGGCGATGCCGGTGCTAGCAGCACCTGACGCCGCGGAAGTAGGGCAAAAAAAGGCCTCCGATGTGGAAGCCTCTGAGCATTGGTCGGGACGGCAGGATTTGAACCTGCGACCACTTGACCCCCAGTCAAGTGCGCTACCAGGCTGCGCTACGCCCCGAATTGGATTTCGCCGGTTCGGCGAGGGCGGCATTATACTCAATGGCGCCGGTGATACAAAGGCTATTTCCCGAGCTATTTACCGGGTTGCAGCGCCTTGAGGAGTTGTTCCAGTTCCTCGATAGTTTGCTTGATCATGACCTGGTTCTCGCCGCCGGACACATCGGCGCCAACCTCGTCCACCATCCTCTGCCGGGCACCGCCGATGGTGTAACCCTGCTCGTACAACAGGCTGCGGATCTGACGGATGGTGAGCACGTCCTCGCGCTGGTAGTAGCGCCGGTTGCCGCGGCGCTTGACCGGTTTCAGCTGCGGGAATTCCTGTTCCCAGTAACGCAGGACATGGGGTTTTACCGCGCACAGCTCGCTGACTTCACCAATGGTGAAATAGCGCTTTCCGGGGATAGCGGGCAGTTCGTTATTGTGGCTCGGTTCCAGCATATTCTTCTACTCGGGCTTTGAGCTTCTGGCCTGGGCGAAAGGTGACCACCCTGCGGGCGGAAATGGGGATCTCCTCTCCTGTTTTGGGATTGCGGCCGGGGCGCTGGCTTTTGTCGCGCAGGTCGAAGTTACCGAAACCCGACAACTTCACCTGCTCGTTGTTTTCGAGGCATCCGCGGATCTCTTCGAAGAACAGCTCAACAATTTCCTTGGCCTCCCGCTTGTTGAGCCCAAGCTCATCAAACAGGCGCTCGGCCATTTCAGATTTTGTGAGGGCGCCCATCTTCCCGTTACCTAGTTCCTAAGCTCGGCTTTAAAGTTTTTTTGTAGTGAATCAATGACTTGATCCACCGCCAGATTGACATCTTCGTCGCTAAGAGTGCGCGTATGATCGCGGAAAGTCAAACCCAGGGCCACACTTTTCCTTTTAGGATCAATACCTTTGCCCTCATAGACATCAAACAGCCTTAGATCCCTCAGGTAACTGCCCGCCGCCGCTCGCACATTTGCCACTAGGTCCGCAGCTGGTAGGGATTTGTCGACAACAACGGCCAAATCGCGGCGAACTTCCGGGAATCGGGAGAGTTCTGTAAAGCGCGGGAGCGGACCCTGCAGCAGCGCCCCCAGGTCGATCTCGCACACATACAGCGGCGCCACCAGGTCCAGCGCCGCCTGGGCCGCCGGATGCAACGCACCGATGTAACCCACCGACTGCCCGTTTCTGGTTATGGCCGCGGTCTGGCCCGGATGCAGGGCGGCGCGCTCGCCGGCCGTGAAATGCACGCCGGCCGGGTCGCGGGTGAGCGCAAACAGGCTCTCCAGGTCACCCTTGAGGTCGAAGAAATCCGCGGCCTGGCCGGCAACCGCCCAGGATTCCGCAAAGCGCGGGCCGCCGACCACCATGGCCAGGGTGGGCACCTGTCGCAGGCCGTCTGCACCCGGCAGGAAACGCAGGCCGGTTTCATACAGGCGAGTGCGCGGCTGCTGGCGCTTGGTGTTTCGCAGCACGGCGCCCACCAGCCCGGGCAACAGGCTGGTGCGCATCACCGCCATATCGGCGGAGATAGGATTGGCCAGTGCCACCGGCGCGAGTTCGGGGTCGAACAATCGCTGCAACTTCGGGTCGACAAAACTGTAGGTGATGGCCTCGCGATAGCCGCGAGCCGCCAGGTGACGGCGCAGCTGGCGCACCGACAGGCGGGACTCCGGCCGCGGCGGCATGACCAGGGCGGCACGAATGTACGTAGCCGGAACCCGGTCGTAGCCATGGACCCGGGCAAGCTCCTCCAGCAGGTCCGCCTCGATGGCGATATCGAAACGCCAGCTCGGCACGCTGCAGGTCCAGCCGTCAGCGCTGGCGACAACACCCAGGCCCAGCCCGGACAGAATGCGCTCCACCTCGGCGGCGGGCAGCTCCAGCCCCAGCATCTTGCCGATGCGGCTCGCCCGCAGGCAGACCGGCGGCCGCACGGGCAGGTGCGCGGCGGCAACAGCCTGGTTGACCGGCCCGGCCGCACCGCCGACGATCGACAGCAGCAGCTGGCTGGCGCGCTCGATGGCCACCACCTGCAGCTCGAAATCCACCCCGCGCTCGAAGCGGTGGGATGACTCGGTATGCAGGCCGTAGGCGCGGGCCTTGCCCGCCAGCAGGTCCGGTGTGAAAAATGCCGCCTCCAGCAGGATATTGCTGGTGCGCTCGCTCACCGCAGAGCGCTCGCCACCCATAATGCCCGCCATCGCCACCGCTGCGGCATGATCGGCGATCACCAGGGTGTCCGCTGTCAGCTCCACCATCTGGCCATCCAGCAACTCCAGCGCCTCGCCGGCTCGCGCCGTGCGCACCACGATTCCGCCGCTCAGGGTGTCGAGATCGAAGGCGTGCATCGGCTGGCCCAGCTCAAGCTGCACGTAATTGGTCACGTCCACCACAGCATCGATGCTGCGGATGCCGCCGCGGCGCAGTTTCTCCTGCAGCCACAGGGGGCTGGGGCGCGACAGGTCCACCCCGCGGATAATGCGTCCCACGTAGCGGGGGCAGCGCTCCGGGGCCTGTAATTCAACCGGGAAAACGTCGCCTATGGTAGCGCTGACGGCTTCGAGCGCCGGCGGCTGTACCGGCAGGCGGTTGAGCAGGCCCACTTCACGGGCAATGCCGGCGATGCCGAGGCAATCGGCGCGGTTGGGTGTGAGGCCGATCTCGATCACCTTGTCATCCAGCCCCAGGTAGCGCCGCAAGTCAGCGCCAACGGGCGCATCCGCCGCGAGTTCCATCAGGCCCGCATTGGCGTCGGAGAGTCCCAGCTCTTTCTCGGCGCAGAGCATGCCGCGGGATTCCACCCCGCGCAGCTTGGCGGCCTTGATGGCGAAATCGCCCGGCAATACCGCGCCCACCTGCGCCAGCGGCGCGCGCAGGCCGGCCCTGGCATTGGGTGCGCCGCAGACGACCTGCACCATCTCGCTGCCGGTGTCCACCTGGCAGACCTGCAGCTTGTCGGCATCGGGATGCGGCTCGGCGCTGATAATCCTGGCCACGATAACGCCGCTGAACGCTCCGGCAACCGGTTCGATGGCGTCCACTTCCAGCCCCGCCATGGTGATCTGGTGGGCCAGTTCCTCACTGGTAAGCGCCGGGTTTACCCACTCGCGCAGCCACTGTTCGCGAATCTTCACGCTTGTTTACTCCCGCTGGTGGCTAGAACTGCTCAAGGAAACGCAGGTCATTATCAAAAAACAGGCGCAGGTCGTTGACACCATAGCGCAGCATCGCCAGCCGCTCGACGCCCATGCCGAAGGCGAAGCCGGAATACTTTTCCGGGTCGATGCCGGAGAACTCAAACACCTTGGGGTGCACCATGCCGCAACCCATCACTTCCAGCCAGCCGGTATTGCTGCACACCCGGCAACCGGCGCCCCCGCAGTTCACGCACTGGATATCCACCTCCGCCGAGGGCTCGGTGAAGGGGAAATAGGATGGGCGGAACCGCACTTCCAGTTCCTTTTCAAAGAACTGGCGCAAGAAATCGGCGATGACGCCCTTGAGGTCGGCGAAGCTGGAGTGCTCGTCCACCAGCAGTCCTTCCACCTGGTGAAACATGGGCGTATGGGTCAGGTCGGAATCGCAGCGGTACACCCGCCCTGGGCAGATGATGCGCAGCGGCGGCTCCCGGCTCTCCATCACCCGCACCTGCACCGGCGAGGTGTGGGTGCGCAGCACCGTGTGCTCATCGACATAGAAGGTATCGTGCATCGCCCGCGCCGGGTGGTGCTCGGGAATATTGAGGGCGCCGAAGTTGTGGTAGTCATCCTCGATTTCCGGACCTTCCACCACCTCAAAGCCGATGGCGGTGAAAAAGTCTTCCATCCGCTCCAGTGTGCGGGTGACCGGGTGGATGCCGCCGGTGCTCTGGCCGCGCCCAGGCAGGGTGACGTCAAGCGTCTCCGCCGCGAGCCTGGCCGCGACCGCCGCCGATTCCAGCGCGGTCTTGCGCGCGCCAATGAGTTCCTGCAGTTCATCCCTGACCACGTTGATCTTCGCACCGGCAGCGGGCCGCTCCTCGGCGGACAGCTGCCCGAGGGCCTTCAGCAGCGCCGTGAACTGCCCTTTTTTACCGAAGTAATCGACCCGCAGCTGTTCCAGCGTCGCGCCGTCATCCGCCTTCGCTATCGCGGCCCTGGCTTCGCCGGCGAGTTGTTCGAGGTTATCCATTTGTGTTCGTCTCGAGTTCTCATCAAATATGTAGTAGAACGTTCTTCCATTTCCGCCAATGCCAGCCGGGATGTTGGGCCGGGACACGCCGTAAATACATCCATGTAGGCTCGCTGCAGCCATTCATGGCTGCAGACTGTCTTGGGTCCTCTATCCCCACACCCTGTGCTACCAACGCTACAGCGAAAGGTGTTTTCTATATTTTATGGCTGGAACAAAGGTAGCCGCAGCGAGCCGGGATGTTGGGTCGGGACCGTTG
>JBFZEF010000137.1:0-2693 GCA_041307045.1 Halioglobus sp. | reverse complement strand
GCATTGCTGCTGCGCTGAGGGTTTATTGCCATTGCTACTCGAGGCCGGTAGTGGCGTGAAGGATAGTCTCCATCCTGGCCACCACATCCTCAGTCAGCTTGTCCACCGCGTCGATGGCGCCGAGATTATCGCGCAACTGCTGTGGGCTGCTGGCCCCCAGGATGGTGGTGCTGGCATTGGGGTTGAGACGGGTCCAGGCAAGCGCAAGGTGGGTCACCGAAAGTCCAAGCTCCCGCGCCAACCCGGCCAATTGCTGTGTCACCTTGACCCTGGCCTGGCCCTTGTCACTGAGGATATTCCTGGCCAGCCATTCGTAACCGTCCAGGGTGGCGCGTGACCCATCCGGCAGGCCGTCATTGTACTTACCGGTCAGGACCCCGGAACACAACGGCGACCAGACGGTTGTGCCCAGGCCGTAGCGCTCGTAGAGTGGCGCGTACTCCTGCTCAACGCGCCGGCGCGCAAAAAGATTGTATTCCGGTTGCTCCATGGTCGGAGGAGTCAGGTGATGGCGTTCAGCAAGCGCGAAGGCCTCCTCGATTCGTTCCGCAGGCCACTCCGAAGTGCCCCAGTACAGCACCTTCCCCGACTGCACCAGAGTATGCATGGCGCGCACGGTTTCCTCCACCGGCGTCTCCGGATCCGGCCGATGGCAGAAATACGGGTCAAGATAATCCAACCCAAGGCGCTGCAGCGCCTGCTCGCATGCTTCCGTCACGTGCTTGCGGCTGAGTCCCTGCTGCAGGGGGCCGGGCGTGAACGCACTGCCGAACATCACTTTGGACGACACACAGTAACTGTCACGGTGCCAGCGCAGGCGGCGCAGGGCTTCGCCCATGATCAATTCGGATTGTCCCCAGGCGTAACCCTCGGCATTGTCGAAGAAATTCACCCCGGCGTCATAGGCGAGGCTCATACTCTCCATCGCAGCCCTAAGATCTATCGAGCGGCCGAATGTGACCCAGGAGCCGTAGCCGAACCCGCTGAGTTGCAGTCCTGACTTTCCGAGGCGGCGATATTGCATAAAACTACCCCTGCGCGAAAGTTACAATTGACTTGCAAGATATGAACATTGTTCATATTCTTTCATCCAGGCTTCGGCGTCAACCGGGATTTATGAATTCTTCCAGGCAGCAAGAACAACGCATCGCGGGTGTACTGGGCGGCATGGGACCGGCTGCCACTGTCGACTTTCTGGCGAAGCTGGTTGCCGCCACCGAAGCGGCCAGCGACCAGGACCACATCCACCTGATCATCGACCACAATCCGAAAGTGCCAAACCGCCATGCGGCAATCGCCGGGCTAACCCCGGATATCAGCCCGGAGCTCACCGCAATGGCCAGGCGCCTGGAAGCAGCCGGCGCCGACTTCCTGGTGATGGTGTGCAACACGGCCCACGCTTACACTGAACAAATCCGCATGGCGGTGAGCATCCCCTTTGTCAGCATTATCGATGTTGTCATAGATGAACTGCGCGGCCTTCCGGTCAAACATGTAGGCATAATGGCGGCGGAGGGTTGCCTGCGAGCGGAGCTTTATCAACAGGCATTGGCAGGCGCAGGCCTTGAGGCTGTGCTGTGGAGCGAAGGCGAGCTGGCACGCTTCATGGACCTTGTCTACCGTATCAAGGCCGGCGACCGCGGCGGTGATATTGGCGCCGGCCTGAGCCGACTCGCCGCCGACCTGGTGTTTCGCGGCGCCGAGGTACTGTTGGCAGCCTGCACGGAAGTGCCAATGTTTCTGGGCGAGCGAGACACCGCTGTG
The DNA here is from genome assembly GCA_041307045.1 of Halioglobus sp. Classification (GTDB taxonomy): domain Bacteria; phylum Pseudomonadota; class Gammaproteobacteria; order Pseudomonadales; family Halieaceae; genus JARRPM01. Next base: position 929 of record JBFZEF010000137.1, on the reverse strand, counting down.
CCCATCATTTCCTCCACTGACCTGCTGGTACGGCGAACGATCACGCTCGCCAAAAACCGGCCTACTGATGAGCATACGCCATGAACCTTGCCAGCTTTCCCCGGATCAAGCTCGCCCACCTCCCAACGCCTGTCGAATATCTGCCCAGGCTCACGGAGTATCTTGGCGGGCCGGCTATCTTCGTCAAGCGCGATGACTGTACCGGGCTCGCCAGCGGCGGGAACAAGACCCGTAAACTCGAATTTCTGATGGCCGATGCACTCCAGTGTGGCGCCGACACGATAATCACCCAGGGTGCCGTTCAGTCCAACCATGCCCGCCAGACCGCGGCCGCTGCGGCAAGGCTTGGCTTGCAGTGTGAGTTGCTGTTTGAAAACAGGATCCGCGAGCCCGGCCCGATCTACCTGAACTCGGGCAATGTGTTCCTTGACCGCCTGTTCGGCGCTAATACCCACCACTACCCCGCTGGTACCGATATGAATGCCGCGATGGATGTACTCGCCGCCAGCCTGCGTGGACAAGGCCGCGCGCCCTATGTCATACCCGGTGGCGGTTCCAACCGGATCGGTGCGCTCGGTTACGTCGACTGCGCCATGGAGTTGCTGCAGCAGGTTAACCAGCAGAAGCTCCACGTAGACTGCGTTGTCCATGCAACCGGCAGCGCAGGCACCCAGGCGGGACTGGTGGCCGGTTTACGCGCAACCCACGCCAATATTCCGGTACTGGGTATCGGTGTGAATGCGGCCAGGGAAATACAGGAAAGCAGGGTCTACCAGCTGGCAGTCGAGGTGGCCGAGTATATCGGCGCTGGAAACTGTGTGCGCCGTGAAGATGTGGTGGCCAACTGCGACTATGTCGGCGATGGGTACGGCATTCCCACCGCGGGCATGCGCGAAGCGCTGTTGCTACTGGCCCGGCTGGAGGGTCTG
>JBFZEF010000135.1:0-10581 GCA_041307045.1 Halioglobus sp. | reverse complement strand
GTAGAGGCGGGAATCGTAGATCGACCAGAACAGCACTTCGAGACGCGCCTGGCCGACCAGCTGCAGCTGCTCCGCCTGGACATTCCCGGCAAGCAATAGCGCCAACAGACAAAGACTGACCCTGTTCATGAAAACCTCCTGCCCTGCACTACCGCACGGGACTCGCCGAGCCGGTACATCAGCGGCAGCAGTATGGCCCAGGTGACCGCCAGCACGGCGACTGTAACCGGCAGGGAGTAGCCGAATTCAACCGCACCCGCGCGCTGGCCTACCCAGTAATTGAGAGGAAAGGCGATGGCACCGGCCGCGGATGCCAGCCACGGCCGCACGCCCAGCCAGCCCAGGCTGCGGCGCAGGGCGGCGGCAAATGCCAGCCACAGGCAGCAGAGCCACAGCGGTACCAGAACGCCACCGGAGAATTGGAAGACGCCGGCCGCACTCAACAGCGCATCCGCCGCGATGCCCAGACCGCCAACCAGCAGCAGTTGCCGCAGCTCCCCGCGCCAGTCCGCCCTCGCCAGAGATAAATGCAGGGCCAGCAGCAGCAGGGCCAGGGGCAGCAGGCTGTCCCGGCCGAGCACGGTGCAGAACCAGATGCCCTGGAACCAGATCGCGTTGAACCAGAGCTTTTCAGCCAGTGGTGTGGTCACGTCGGACCCTGGGGCGGTGATGGCATTGGCAGTCACGAGCTTGGGGCTTCCTGATATTGGGTGGCTCACTGGCAAGTATACGCTGGGTTTTGCTGTGCGGATCAGTGCTACCCGGTTCCCGGCGCATCCGCTGCGGCGCTATTCGATTCCCACCTGAAGCTCCACCCGGGCACTGCCGCTACCGCCGCTGCGGTCGACCGCCATAACCACCCGGCGCTGGTCGGTGAGCTTGTAACCGGCCTGCTGCACTTCCCCCAGAAACCGGGCCCAGGTGTCTGCCAGGTTGCCTTCTTTGCCATCGTACACCAGGTAAGCACACTTGAAAGCGCCTGCCGTGCGGGTCTTATACTGGCCAACCGCGCTGGGCGAGCCCCGGTAGGGAAAGCCGAAGTGCAGCTCACTGCCCTCCCCGTCCCCCTGCGTGATGATTTGCAGCGGACCATCGACGCTGCCGCCGCCCTTGACCAACGCCACCCCCATGGGCAGCGCCAGGGACCTCGCCTCTGTCGCCAGCTGCGCCAGCGGCTGGCGATATTCCCGGTAGAAAAATCGCAGCGGCGGCACCGTCTTGGTCTCCACCGCGGCCTGTGCCTGCTGCCCGGCGGGCAGGTCTGCGCTGCCGGGGGCAGGCGCCGCGCCAGCTGCATCGGCCTCATCCCGGCCGGTAAATGCAGCGGCCGCTACCTGCTTGTCGCCGGGGCCATGACAGACGCCGACCACGCCGCGCTTTTCCCTGGCCGTGGGTGGCTCGGCCTGCATGTACGCCAGCCACTTCCCGGCCTCGGCCCCGGCGCCGCCGACCAGGGTGGCGTTGATGAAGGAGCGCCTGGCCGACGCTGAATCGCCCAGTTTCAGCTGGCTGATGCCCAGCAGCAGGTTGGCCCGGCTCACATACTTCGACTGCAGCTGCTTGTTGCAGGCCGCCAGCATGGTCTGCCGCATGGCCTGCCATGCCTCCTGCTCCATCTGCAATTGGGCCAGGTACAGGTAAAGTTCGATATCGCCGCTGAGACGGGCGGCCTGGACCAGGGCCGCGCCTGCCCGCTCCTCCTCCCTGGCCTGCAACCAGAACTGGAACAGCTTGCGATAATTGAGCCCGTTGGCCTCGAGGGTCTTATTGGCCAGGGCGCGCTCGAGTATGACGGCGGCGCCATAGGGGTTGCCATTCACCGCCTGCAAATCCGCCAGCAGCGCAATGTCCTGCTCGCGAAAGGGCACCCGCTTGTCCCAGGCCAGGGTGAGCTGGTCCAGGGCTTCCTTCTTCTTGCCCTGCTGCAGGTAGACCGCCGCCAGCTGATGCCAGTTTTCCGGGTTGTCAGGCTCGAGGTTCAGCAGCTGGCGCAGCAGCTGCTCGGACTGGGCGTATGCCCCCGCCTGGTAGTACAGGGCCAGCGCCTGGCGCTGCTGGGTAATATCCAGCACCAGGCCCTGCGCCCGGATGGGGTCCAGCGCCCCGACCACACGGTCCAGTCTGCCCAGCCGGTAGTAGGACTGCGCCAGCAACAGGTAGTCCCCCGCTTCGGGCACCAGCTTGATCCGCAGGGCCCGCTCCAGGGTGCTGGCGGCCTCGGCATAGTTCTCGCTGAGCAGGTAAACCTGTGCCAGCTCGCGCAGCATCTCGCGATTGGCGATGTCCGCCAGGCCACCGGCGGCCAGGGCGGTCTGGTAATACTCAATGGCCCGGGCGTAGTCGCCGGCTTCCACATAGTGACGGGCCAGGTGACGCCCGGCACTGGCTCGGGCATAGGAGTCCTGGATGGAGCTGATCTGCCGCTCAAGCTCCTCGACCGAGAGCCCTGTGCCGCTGCCGACATCCGCGGAGGAATCGATGCGCACCCTGCTGCGGTACTGGCCCTCCTCCCCAAAGGCCAGCGACGCCTGGGCAAGCAGCAGCGACAGGCAGATGCGACAGCAGTAGCGGCGCGCGGCCTGCAATGGTTCAGTCGACATTGGGCATGTTCTGCGGGTAGTTTTCCCAACGCACCTCGACCTTCTGGGTGAGCGCCACGCTGCCGGTAGCGCCGCCGTAGAAGTTGACCTTGTATCTCCAGTCAGATACGGCGGCGACCACTTTCTCCTCGAACACACCCCGGGGGTTGGCGTCGAGCACCCGCACATCGCGGGTAGTACCCTGGTCCGTTACCCGAAATGTCACCAGCACCCAGCCGTTGACCTTGTTCTGGTAGGCGACATCGGGCACGTTGGGCCGGCGCGTATCGTAGGGGACTACCTCGATAAAGCCCTGCGCATCTTCCCCGCCGCCGCCCTGGAGGTTCACAGCCCCGAGCCCGGAGCCGCCGGCGCCAATGGGGCCATGCCAGCGCTCCCCGGCGGCCTGGATTCGAATCTCGCCCATGGCCAGGTCCAGCGCCGGCGTCTCGAGATCGGCGGCCGGCTGCGGCGTGGATGGCGCCGCCGAGAGCGATTCCGCAAGGGATTCCATCAGGGGTTCCTGCGGCAGCTCCTCGGGCTGCGGTTGCTCCTGCGGCTCCGGCTCAGGTTGCGGCGGCTCCTCGCGCAGTATCTCGACGACACTGTGCAGCGGCAGGACGATATCCTGTTGCTGCCTGCTCTTTATCAGGTTCTGCATGAACAGGAACACGGCGACGCTGACCAGCAGTCCTCCCAGCAGGGAGAGTAGAAAACGCATTGGCTAATGGCTCACCTGGGTTTCTTGTCCGCCGCGATTGCAATCGCCTCGATGCCGGCCATGCGCACCTGGTCCATGACGTCCACCAGCGTGCCGGTGGCAGCAGACTCATCGGACTGGATGATCACCGAGCCCTCGGGGTTATCGGCGTGCAGACGGGCAACGATCGCCCGCACCGCGCGGGGATCCACCGGGCGACGGTCGATCCAGACCTCGCCCGCTGCCGTGATGGCGATGAAGATATTCGCACTCTCCTGCTGCGATGCGCTTTCGGCCTGGGGTGTGCTGACCGTCACCCCCGATTCCTTGACGAAGGATGTAGTGACAATGAAAAAGATGAGCATGATAAACACGATGTCCAGCATCGGTGTCATATCCAGTTCGGTCTCTTCCGGCGCGGGTAGATGGCGTCTCGCAGTCATGGCGTCAGCGGCCTCCGGTGGATGCGGGGGAATGTTCGTGCAGCGGCAGTCGATCCAGCAGGCGGCTGGTTTCGATATCCGCCAGGTGGCGCAGGCGCACGCTGAAATAGATGCCGGTCAGGGCCACAACCAGCCCCGCCATGGTGGGAATGGTCGCGCGATACACACCGCGCGCCATGGCCTGGGCATCGTCGTTGCCGCTGACGGCAATGACCTCGAATACGCCGAGCATACCGACCACGGTGCCAAGCAGGCCCAGCAGGGGGCACAGGGCTACCAGCATCCGGATCAGGGGCAGCATGGCATGCAACTGCATATTCACCTCGGACACGGTCGCCTCCCTGATCTTCCTGGCGCGCCAGGAGCGACGATCGGTCCGGGCGTTCCACTGCTCGATCACGCGCGGTGCCCGCCGTGGCCAGCTCACCCGCAGGTACCAGATACGCTCGAGGATCAGCAGCCACAGCAGGGAACAGGCGCCGAAAATAACCCACAGCACCGGTCCGCCCTGGTCGACGAAATCCTGGATGGGGTGTAACAGCCACAGCAGCGGCTCCATATCAGTTGCCCGGCTGCCGCTCGGCGTTGCGCGCCAGCACCCCGGCGCACTGCTCGTCCAGGCGCTGGATCATCGAGCGCGACAGGGCGTTGATCAGGCTGTGGCCGAACAGCAGGGGAATCGCCACCACCAGCCCCAGCACCGTGGTTACCAGCGCCTGGGATATCCCGCCCGCCATCAGCTTCGGATCGCCGCTCCCGAACAGGCTGATCGCCTGGAAGGTCAGTATCATGCCGGTGACGGTGCCCAGCAAACCCAGCAGGGGAGACGTCGCCGCCAATAACTTGATAAGGCCGTTGCCCCGCTCCAGCGCGGGTATTTCCGCCAGTACCGCCTCATCCAGCTTGAGCTGCAGCAACTCCTCCTCCTGCAGCGGTATGCCCTCCACGGCGGCCAGCACCCTGCCCAGGGGGTTGGCCTGGCCCGGCCGGCTGATGTCGCGCAGCTGCGCCTGTATACGAAGGTAGGTAAAACCCAGGTAGGCGATGCGCCAGAAGGTCAACAACAGGCCGAATGCGCCGAGGAACAGGATGATCAGGCCGATCGTGCCACCCTGCTCGATGCGCTCCCTGAGGCTGGGTGTATAGGCGAGCATGCCCAGCAGGTTGCCACGGGAGGGATCGACGGTGATCCGGGCGACGCCTTCGGACTGCAGGGCAAACTCCCGGGCTTCGTTGCGCAAGCGGGCGGCGGGCTGGCGCGACAGCAATAACAACTCGCCTGTTTCGGGCACGTAGCGCAGGAAATCACCCTCGGCAAAGGCGGAAAAGGTACCGATTCGCAGCACCTCGCGCTGCCCGGCGCTGCCGTCGGCCAACACGACGGGTGCCTGGAACCGGGCCAGCTTGCCGGCCTCGGTCATTTCCTGCTGCAGCAACAGCCACAGGGTTTCGATCTGCGCGATGCTGGGCTGGGTGGCGCTGGCGGCCAGGGCTTGCATCTGTTCACTGCGCTGGGGCAGCTGGGCGGTAATCATCGACTGCTGCATCACCGCGGCAAAATCTCCCGCGAACTCGCGATAGGTACTGGCAAGATCGCCCATTTCCTGCACCAGTGACGCCAGTTCCTTCTCCAGCGCCGCAATTTCAGTCATATTGTTTTCCGTCACCGCCAGCAGTGGCTGGTTCTGCCGCTTGCGTTGCTCGAAGTCGCGCCTGGCCTGCGCCAGGATTTCCTTCTGGCGGGCATTGTCCCGCAGGAACTCCTGCTCCCGCTGGCTGTTCAGTGACTGCTGTTGTTGCTGCGCCTGCCTGACGGAGTCCAGCAACTGGTCGAGGTTGGTAATCTGGCTCTCCCCCCCGCTGTCCTGGCCATGGCAGAGCGCGCCCTGCAACAGCGCCAGCACCAGACCCGCCAGCGGCAGGATGCGGCGGCTCACAACTCACCTCCGGACACCGGCAGCGGCAGGCTCAGCAGTTGCGGCGCCGCCACGTTCTGCGCCACCCGCAGGGCTTGGCCGATACCGCGATTGAAGCGCTCATCGAGGGGGATCCAGGCCTGTTCCTCGAGGCCCCAGTAACCGCTGGCGGAGCCGTCCAGGGACTGGTAATACAGGGCGACGCGGCCGATCCGCAAATACTCTACTGACAGTTCCTGGTCGCCCAGCCGCAGCGGACCGCGCCAGGACTCGATGGTGCCGCCGTAGTCCTGCTCCAGCTGGAAGGCCTCCAGCAACATCCTGAACTTTGCCGCCACCGGCAGGTCCGGCCGGCGCAGGCGCTGTTTCAGCTCCAGCACGGCGGCCACCCTCTGCTCCTGGTGGAACGGCAGGTCCAGCACCACGAATTTCTCCAGCGAATCGGCCATGCTGCGCATCAGCGGCGCTATTCGCTGCCGGGTAATCCTGGCCTGGCTTATCTGCTCGCGCAGCGCCGCCAATTGCTGCTGCTGGGCCTGCTCGAGCTCTTCCAGCTCCCGGGTATAAGCCGCCTGGTACTGTGACCCGTCGAGCAGGCTGCGATATTCCTCCAGCAAATTGCGGGTTTCCTGGGCCAATCCGTCGATTTTTTTCTGGGATGCCGTCGCGCTGCTGTTGGTGGCGGAGACCACGTCGAGGCTCTCCTTGACAGCTGCGGCCCGCAAACCGGCATTCATCAGCAGCACTGCCGGGGCGCAGGCCAACAGGGTCACGGCGATTTTCTTCCAGCGATACATGATGGCAAATATCCTTGTTATGTTATGAACCGGCGAGGCCAGGCCCAGCCTGGTCTGGCACGGCCGGGTTCGGCCCGCAGAGAATAACAGGCCGTTTCTGCGCCTCAAAGCGGGCCTAGTACGCCAGGTTCCTCTGCGCGCGCAGCTGCGCCAGGGTGGGCAGGCGGTATTTCGACCGGAAGCTCTCGATAACCGCAAGAATCTCCCGGTAGAGAAAATCGTGGGCGGCCGAGTGGTTTACCCGCTGGTGATTCACCATGACGTAGCGGAGGTTGACCTGCTCCCCTTCCGGCAGCGGCAGGGCGATAAGTTCAGCGCTGATATCCGCCTGCTCCAGAAAGAGGGGAGGCGCCGGGAACAGGTAGTCGGTATGGCGCACGACCTGGATAGCCGTCAGCAGCTGGTCGGTGCGCAATTGCGGCACGGCCTCCGCCATGCGACGGGTAAAGGATGAATTCCTGCCGGTGAGGAAGAGAATATCGGCGAGCTCGTCAATCACCAGCTGCACATGGGGGTACTCCAGGACCTGGTCCCAGGTGGTTGCTTTCCCTTCCAGGGGGTGGCCCTTGCGGGCCAGCAGCAGGGGCGGGGCATAGCCCAGGGTTGTCAGGCGCAGGTCCGCGGGATACGCCTGCAGCTGCGCCTGGAGAATAAAATCCAGCTTGCCGTTGTTGAGCTGCTCGAAAGGCTTGTCAACCCGGCTCAGGGCGCTGAGCCGGATGTTGGGGGCGCTGGCCCCGAGGCGCTGTATCAGCAGCGGCAGCAGCCACAAGCCCATATGCCCCTGCAGCAGAAGGTTGAACTGGCCCTTATAGGTCAGCGGGTCAAAGGTCAGGGGGGCGAGCATCTGCTGGACCGCCAGCAGGACCTGGGGCAATTGCCGGGCCAGTTGCTCGGCCCGGGGCGTGGCTACCATGCCGCTACCCTTGCGAATGAACAGGGGGTCGTCAAACAGCTCGCGCAAGCGGCCCAGGGTCTTGCTCATGGCCGACTGGGTGATGAACAGCCGCTCGGCGGCGCGGGACACATTGCCCTCCTCGATCAGGGCTTCCAGCGCCACCAACAGGTTCAGGTCCAGCCTACCCAGGTCCCGGATATCCAAGGCTTTACTCCCGTATTGTATGAACCGAATTCATACTCTAGCTGAATTTTTTCCATTTGTAGAATGTCATAGGCGCCCATACCTTACTTTCAGTTCGGGCGGAAGGCTGCCCGGCAACGCAAGAGAGGTGAATACAATGGCTTTTTTTCTTTCGATTTACGCGGCAGTGTTGGTCCTGGCCATCTGGCAGGAAAGCCACGACGCAGATGGAACACACGGCGCCGACAAGAAGTCCTGAAGGTATCAATCCATGGTTGTGCCTCTCGGCTGACCGACACACGGCCCAGGCGGTCGCTGATTGTCGCCGCCGGCCTATCTTCCGGTAATCCGGGTGTGCAAGAGCGCCGCCCAGGACCCGAACAGCTGTCTCATCGTGGCCGGCGCCGTTCTGGACAGCTGCACGGTCGTGATGGTGCGACTGTCACGGATGACAGCGAGCAGGCGGTCTTCCGCCCCGTCATAGAGGCGAAACTCCGCCCATATCTCCATCACGTCCTGGGTGGAACCGACGGGCTGCAGCGCGCCCCCAATTGTCGTCGCTGACGGCCGGCCCGGCGCTATCCGGGTCAGTTGCGCCGCAATGCGCAGCACCCCCGGCTCGCCCGTCGCGCGAGCGAAGGACGCGAACGTCCGGTCCATCGCCTCCGCCCAGCCCGCCTCGAGGGCGGCCTGGCGTTCCGCTGTCATCCGCCAGTCGCGGGGACTGGTCCCCATCACATGGGTCCGCGGGATCTCGACACGGCTCACGTCGAGCGCCCCGATATCGACCGCCCGATAGCCGGGCAGCGCGGCATCCCGGCGCGCGCAGGCCTCGGCAAAGCCGCTGTTGCGCACCTGGTACAGGCCCTGGGCCTCGAACCCGGCACAGGCATCGCCCTTGAAGGCGGGCTGGGTGCAGGCCGCAAGCAGGGCGGGTGCGGCCAGCAATAGCAGGATTAACCGGGATGACGTGCGCATATAATTCCATTCCCTGCAAAAAAAAACGGCCACAGACCTTGAAGTCAATGGCCGCTATTCCGGCATCGTTGTCCTACCAGGCGCGCGTCCTGCCCTCAGTCCGCCTTGGCAACTCTCGGCTTGGGCAGCAGGTACACCGCCAGCGCCGGCATCAGAATCAGGGCGCCAAACATGTTCCACAGGAACATGAAGGTCAGCAGGATACCCATATCCGCCTGGAACTTGATCGGCGATGCCGCCCAAGTGACAACCCCCGCCGCCAGCGTAACGCCAATCAGCGCCACCACCCTGCCGGTGAAGTTCAACGTTTCGTAATAGGCGTGGGTAAGATCCATACCCTGCCGCATCCGCGCCAGTATGACCGTCAGCACGTAGAGGGCGTAATCCACGCCGATGCCGACCCCCAGGGCGATCACCGGCAGTGTCGCCACCTTCACGCCGATACCCAGCCACACCATGAGGGCCTCACACAAAATGGAGGTCATCACCAGCGGCAGCACCGCGCAGGCGACGCCGGCTACCGAGCGGAAGGTTATGAGGCAGAGGATGAGGACCGCGCCATAGACATAAAACAGCATCTCCCGGTTGGCCTTCTTGACGATGATATTGGTCGCCGCCTCGAAACCGGCGCTGCCCGCCGCGCCGAGGAACTCGGCTTTTGAACTGGGCCACTCCTGGTTGAACGCCTCCAGCGCATCGACCACGCCGGTGAGCGTTGCCGCCTTGTGGTCGGCGAGGTAGACCACCATCGGCCACAATGAGCACTCGGGATTGACAACGTCCAGGTTCACCAGTTCGGTGACGGCGTAGTTGACGGTGTCCTTATTGCGAAACAGTGAGGCCCACTTGGGATATCCCTCGTTGATGCCAGCCATGATCTGCCGCGTAGCCACATTGAGGCCCGCGACGTCTTCCACCCCCGGCAGCTGGCGCAGGCGCCATTCCAGTTCCTCGGCGAGGCTGAGGCTTTCGTGGTCAGCGCACTCGTCCAGTGGGGTTTTCACAATGATCGCGAACACATCGGTACTCACCGAGTAGTTGCTGGTCAGGTAAGCCGCGTCCTGGTTGTAGCGAGAATCTGCACGCAATTCAGGCGCGCCAGGATCCAGGTCGCCGATCTGCAGGTCCTTCGCCACAATAAAAGCACCCACCGTCATGACGGCTGCAACCACGATGGCAATCGCGGCGGGGGTGCGATGGGTGAAACTGAGGAGGAAGCGCCACAGCCAGTGCATTTCCTCGATCTCCGGGACTGGTCGGGTGGCGCGTTCGGCGCAGACCCTGCCCACGCCTGTATACGACAGGGTGACCGGTACCAGAATCAGGTTGGTGAAAATCAGCACTGTCACACCAATGCTGGCGGTGATCGCCAGGTCCTGGATCACCTGAATCTGGATGATCGCCAGCACGGCAAAACCGACACCGTCGGACAGCAGCGCGGTGACGCCGGCGAGGAACAGGCGCCGGAAAGTATAGCGGGCGGCGATGTAACGGTGGGTGCCGCGGCCGATGTCCTGGATGATGCCGTTAAGCTTCTGGGCGCCGTGACTGACCCCGATGGCGAAAATCAGGAAGGGAACCAGAATCGAGAACGGGTCGATCTCAAAACCGAAGGTGGCCAGAATGCCCATTTGCCAGACAACGGCCACCAGGGTACACCCCACCACCATCAGGGTTGAACGCATACACCTCGTATACCAGAAGAGAAGGAGTATGGTGATGATTACCGCGATACCGAAAAACAGCATGACCGAGAACAGCCCCTCGATCAGATCGCCCACCAACTTGGCGAAGCCGATGATATGGATGGACCTGTTGGGATCACCGGCGGTGAATTTCTCCCGAATCTCCTCCAGCTTGTCAGCGAGCTCGGCATAGTTGAGCCGCTCGCCTGTCTGGGGGTTGATATCCAGCAGCGGCACGATAACAGCCGCGGACTTCCTGTCATTGCCGACAAGGTCGCCGGTAATGTACGCGCGCTCGACATTGACCAGCAATTCCTCGATGGATTTGTCGGAGCCGTCGTAGTCCCCGGGAATCACGGGGCCGCCCTCGAAGCCCTCCTCGGTCACAACCCGCCAGCGGGT
>JBFZEF010000132.1:0-2581 GCA_041307045.1 Halioglobus sp. | reverse complement strand
AGTCCCGACTGGCTATTCTCGCTTCGAGACCGGACTGTGCTGTACTTGGCTCTCCGGCTAGAATGGGCGAGTATGCATCGACGCGCACCTGTCATCGCCCTCGCCTGCAGCGTGGCCCTGCTGCAGCTGCTCAACGCCTGTAGCGACGGCGGTGACGCCCTGCAGCGCATCCAGTCACGGGGTGAGCTGCAGGTGGTGACCCGCAACAGCCCTACCACCTATTACCTGGACCGGGAGGGCGAGAACGGCTTCGAGTACGCGCTGGCGAGCCTGCTGGCGCAGGACCTCGGCGTTGAACTGAAGATCAGCACTGCGTTCACCCTGGAAGCCCTGTTCGAAAGCCTGGCCCGGGGTGAAGCCGACGTGGCGGCAGCGGGACTCACTTTCACTGCCGATCGCGCCCGCGAGTTTCCACATTCCACCGGGTACAAAAAAATCCGGCCACAGGTTGTGTATGTCGTCGGAAGTGCGCGCCCCGACAGCGTGGCAGACCTGGTGGGCAGGAATATCGTGGTATTGGCGGATGGCGGCAACGCCAGGGAGTTACGCAGGCTGAAGGATGAGGGATTTGCCGACCTGGAGTGGCAGGAGGTGGCGGGTGCCGACGCGATGGAGTTGCTGGACATGCTCGAAGCCGGGCAGGCCGAACTGGCTATCGTGAACTCGAATGAGTTCGAGCCGCAGAGCGGGCTTTTCCCACAGCTGAATGTGGCCTTTGACCTGTTGCCGGACAGGGAGCTTGACCTGGTCTGGTACCTGGCGCCCGCTGCCGACAACACCCGCCTGCAGGCCTACATCGATCAGTTCTTCCTGCGCCTGCGGGACGACGGGACCCTGGAGCGCCTGCGCGAGCAGTACTTCCGTCAAGGCGAGGGACTGTCGCGGGAGCACTCCCAGGCCTTCAATCTCAATATCCGCACCACCCTGCCGCAATTCAGGGAGTTGATCGAGCAGGTAGCCCGTGAATACCAGATGGAGTGGCAGCTGTTGGCGGCAATCGCCTACCAGGAGTCGCACTGGGACCCGCTGGCGACCTCGCCGACAGGCGTGCGCGGACTCATGATGCTCACCGAGCGCACCGCGCAGGAAGTAGGCGTCAGTGACCGGCTGGATCCGCTGCAGAGTCTGCGCGGCGGCTCGCGCTACCTCAAAGACCTCAAACGCCGCCTGCCCAGGAGCATCCGCGAACCCGACCGCACCTGGTTCGCCCTCGCGGCTTATAACATGGGCCTGGGCCACCTGGAGGACGCCAGGGTGCTGACCCAGCGCCAGGGCGGCGACCCCAACAGCTGGGACGACGTAATGATGCGCCTGCCGCTGCTGCAGAAACAGTCCAGCTTCAAGGATACGCGCTACGGTTATGCCCCGGGCGGCCAGGCCTTCCACTTCGTAAAAAACATCCGCCACTACCTGGAGATCCTGAACTGGCAGGACATCTCGGAGAACAAGCCCTTGCCGCCTCTCAAGATGGAGGACTACCTGCCGGAAATCCTCCGCGGCAGCGAGCTCCAGGCCCTGTAAGGGCGCTTACCTGCGGCTGCGGAAAAAGGCCTGCAGTTTCTCGCCGCTGGCCTCGGCCAACACCCCCCCCTGCCAGCTGACACGATGGTTGTACCATGGCTCATCCAGCAAGCGGCAGCGGCTGCAGGCCACGCCGGCCCTGGGTTCGGTGGCGGCGAACACCAGTTGCGCGATGCGGGCGTGAACCATGGCGCCCGCGCACATGGTGCAGGGCTCCAGGGTCACATAGAGCGTGGCCTCGGGCAGCCGATAATTGCCGACCTGACGTGCCGCCGCGCGCAGGGCGACGATTTCCGCGTGAGCGGTGGGATCCGCTGCCGCAATGACCTGGTTCCAGCCCTCACCCAGCACTTGACCGTGGCGCACTACCACGGCGCCTACCGGTACCTCACCGTGGTCCGCTGCGCGGTCCGCCAGATCGAGCGCCCGGCGCATCCAGTGTTCATGCTCAGTGCTGTCCAATGCTTCATTCCCGCCAGATTGCAAATAGCATCAATGCCAAGCCCTCTATCACCCAGTTGTTGGGTGATAGAGGGCTAGCATACGACGAGAATGGTCCAGGTTAGAACCGGTAGGTGACCGTGACGCCGTAATTGGCAGGATCGTTCCACTGGCCAAAGGTGGAAACCGGGGGAATAGCCACGGCGCGGAAGAAGCGTTCATCGCCAATATTGCGGCCATACACAGAAACCGTCAGGACGTCGTTATAGGTGTAGTCGATGTTTGCGTCCCAGAATCCCGCCGCTCTCACATGCCCCAATGGATCATTGTCGAAGATGGCCTCGTAGTCGTCCCGCCAGCTGTAGGTCACGTTATAGGACATGCGGCTGTGGCTGAACAGGGAATGCTCATAGCTCAGGCCGGCACCGAACGTATACTCGGGGGCATTGCGCATATCGAGGTCACTGCCGTCTTCCGGTACGCCCGGTAAGTCCTCGATCAGGAACTCATCGAAGCTGGCATCGAGGTAACCGCCCTGGACAAAGGCAGTCAGGCCCTCGAAAAGGATCGCCGACACCTCGAGTTCCGCGCCATCCATGGTGGCATCGGCCGCATTGGT
>JBFZEF010000131.1:0-8239 GCA_041307045.1 Halioglobus sp. | reverse complement strand
CATCCACTACCCGGTAGCGGCCCGCGTAGTGAAAGTACGAGGAAAAGGCCTTCGCTTTGAGCACGTCGGGCAGCTTGCGAAAGCTAACGTCCTCGGGCAACAGCGCCCGACCCGGGCGGTTGATCGATGCGCTCATCCAGCCATCGTTGCTGTAAACCAGCAGGCCCTGGGGCTCCTCCCCATAGGGGTATGTGAATTCATCCCGGTTGGTGTAGCCGATGGTCCAGGATTCCAGTTGCCAGGTGCCGATTAGATCATCCTTGCTGATCATGACGTTCTCTCTCCTTACTCAGGGCTGTAACTGTTCGATACTCCAGTCGCCCGCGGCCTGCCGGCGGTACAGGAAGCGGTCGTGCAGGCGGTGCTCGCCGCCCTGCCAGAATTCGATGCGCTCGGGCAGCACGCGGTAGCCGCCCCAGAAGTCCGGCATGGGGATCTCCCCCCGGCCGAATTTTTCCCGCAGCGCCTGTACCTGCTGCTCCAGCAGGGCCCGGGCGGAAATGGGGCGACTCTGGCGCGAGGCCCAGGCGGCGATCTGGCTCTCCCGGGGCCGGGTCATGAAATAACTGGCGGATTCCATCACCGACATCTTCTCCACCATACCTCCGACGATCACCTGTCGGTCCAGCTCGTTCCAGGGGAACAGCAGTGACACTCTCGGATTGCAGGCGATGGCCGCGGCCTTGGCACTGCCGTAGTTGGTGTAGAACACGAAGCCGCCATGGGACAGGCCCTTGAGCAGCACGATACGCTGCCAGGGCAGCCCGTCCTCGCCCACTGTCGCCAGTGACATCGCGGTGGGGTCCTTCAGCCCGGCCTTCACCGCCTGCTCCAGCCAGCCCTCGAACTGGCGGATGGGGCAGGCGTCGAGCATCTCCCGGCTCAGCCCGCCGGCGATATACTCCCGCCTGAATGTCTCGTACTGCAGGGTCACCGCCCACCCCCGGGCACTCGCACCGCTGGGCCCCTACTGCGGCGGAAAGCCGGCGAAGATATCCGCCGCCGCCTGCTGCCGGGCCGCCTCGGCACTGGCCGACCCGGGGTCGCCCGCCAGCGAGGTCTGCAGCACCGAGCGCCACACCGCCTGGTTGCGCAGGGGGTCGACCATGTTCACGATCAGGGTCCCCTGGGCGTAGCGGTGCCCGCCCGCCAGGGCCGGATCGCAGCCATCGCAATTGCCTGACTTGATCAGGTCCTCGGTGATGAGATACCAGCTGATGAACAGATCCGCCTGCCGGCTTGACGACACCGTCTCAAAACCCAGCCGCTGCAGTTCCGCACCGAGCGCGTCGTCGATACGCTTGATCTGCGCATCGCTGATCGCGATGGTCGCCACGTCCGTCCGGCTGGTAGGTTCGATATAGACCTTGCGCACCGATGAGAAATTGAATTGGTGGTCATAGGTGATGGTGGTCGTGGGCGCGACCGGTGCACTGCCGCAGGCGACCAGCAGCGCTGATAACACCAGGGGCAAAAGCCGCGCCAGCTGAAATTTCATATCGAGCTTCCTCGTTCCGGGTGGCGCATTATAGTCAATCGCGGGTACTGGGATACACTGGCGCGCGCCGGCCCATCGCCGGGATCTGGGGAAACGGATAAAACTCGCGCCAGTCGTCGCCGAAATCGTCCGCGAGCGTACGGCCGAAAGCCTGTCGGTAGCAGTCGTCCATCGCCCGGTCCAGCTCCTGCGGACTGGCTGCGCCGAGCAGCAGGGCGGCCTCCATAATACCCTCAGCCCGCAGGCGCCCGGACGGCGGCACATCGTCCCCCGCGGCCAGCGCGGCGAACATGGCGGCCCAGCGCCGGGTGAGTTCCTCTGACAGTCTGTCCAATATCGTAATACCTGGTGAGTGCGGGCTACCGCCGAAGCAAGGCGAAGTTTCCCGCGCGGGACTCGCCGTAAATACGTCCATGTAGGCTCGTATCGCGCATCCATGCGCTCAACGGTCCCTCGCGGGAAACTTCGCCTTACTCCGTCGGGAAATTTCTTGCTCCGGCTGGGCTAAAACCACACCCGAGTATGCTGCGCCAGGCAAAACAGTTAAAGTCCGATTTCACCCGAACCAGGACAACCGCCACCGTGAATCACCTGCGCCAACTGCTGCTGACACTGCTCACCCTCTGCCTGATCACCGCCAGCACCGGCTGGGCCAGGGAAGCGCCGGCGGACCAGCCGCTGATCATCGACTTCAAGGAGCGCTTCCTGCCCACCGTGGCCCGCAACGGCATGGTGGTGGGCGCGGAGCGCCTGGCCACCGAGATTGGCAGCCAGATCCTGCAGCAGGGCGGCAACGTGGTGGACGCGGCGGTGGCCACCGGGTTCGCGCTGGCGGTCACCTACCCCCGGGCCGGAAACCTGGGTGGCGGCGGCTTCATGCTGATCCACCTCGCCGAAGGCAATCGCCAGGTTTTCATCGACTACCGCGAGACCGCGCCCGCGGCCGCCAGCCGCGACATGTTCCTGCTCCCCGACGGCAAGGAGGATCTGCAGCGCGAGTACTTCAGCCTGCAGGCCTCCGGGGTGCCGGGCACCGTGGCGGGCCTGCTGTATGCGCTCGAGACCTATGGCAGCCTCAGCCGGCAGCAGGTGCTGGCGCCCGCCATCGCCCTGGCCGAGAACGGGATCCCGGTGTCGTTCGCCCTCAGCTACGAGCTGTTAACCGGCGGCCAGCGCCTGCGCCAGGACCCGGAGGCGCTGCGCCTGTTTTATAAACCTGACGGCAGTGCCTACCAGGTAGGTGAAACCTGGCGCCAGCCCGAACTCGCCTGGACCCTGCGCCAGATCGCCGACAAGGGCACGGAGGCGTTTTACCGCGGCGAGATCGCCCGCCGCATCGTGGCCGCGATGGAAGCCGGCAACGGCCTGATAACAGCAAAGGACCTCGCCGACTACCGCGTAATCGAACGGACACCGGTGCGGGGGCGTTTCCGGGAGTTCGAAATCGTCTCGGCGCCGCCGCCCTCTTCGGGCGGCGTGCACATCCTGCAAATTCTGAACATGCTGGAGCAGGACGACCTGGCGGGGATGGGCCACAACAGCGCCGACTACCTGCACCTGCTGGCGGAAAGCATGAAGCTGGCCTTTGCCGATCGCAGCGAGTACCTGGGAGACCCGGATTTCGCCCCGGTGCCGGTAGCGGAACTCACTGACAAGGCCTACGCAGCGCGGCTGCGTAAACTGGTCGACCCGAACCGCACCATGCCCGCGGCCGAGATTGCGCCCGGGCGCGCGCTTCGGGCTGAAAGCACGGAAACCACCCATTACTCGATTGCCGACCGGCAGGGCAACGTGGTGAGCAACACCTACACCCTGAACGCCAGTTTCGGCTCGAGTATCGCGGTGCCGGGCACGGGCATGTTGCTGAACAACGAGATGGGGGATTTCGCCGCGTTGCCGGGCAAACCCAACCTGTTCGGGCTGATGCAGGGCGAGCGCAACCGGATAGAGGGTGGCAAACGCCCCCTGTCCTCCATGAGCCCCACCATCGTTTTCCGGGACGGCAAGCCCTGGCTCGCCACCGGCAGTCCCGGCGGCAGCCGCATCATCACCACGGTGCTGCAGACCCTGCTCAACGCCATGGCCTTCGATATGAATGTCGCCGCCGCCGGCATGAACTCCCGCATCCATCACCAGTGGCTGCCGGATGAGATATTGGCCGAGGACGGCATCAGTCCCGACACCGTCAACCTGCTGCAGCAGAAAGGGCACAAGGTGGTGCTGGGCGGGCAGACCATCGGCCGCACTCAGTCGATCATGCTGGAAGATGGCTGGTTGCTGGGGGCGACCGATACCCGCCGTCCCGAGGGCTGGGTGGCGGGGTACTGACTAGCGAGGCGGCGGCAGCCGCAGCTTGGCCGTCTGCCGGCTGATAGCCACCAGGTTGCCGGCGATGTCCCAGAATTCACCATCCTCCTCGATCACCCCGCGGGTGAGATGGCGCGAGTAGAAACGACCCTGCAGGGGGCCGGGGGCGGGATGGGCCCGCACCTGCACCGTCAACTCCACCGTCGGCACCCAGCTCAGCGGTCCGAATATGGTGAATGACGGTGGTGCAAACGCGTCGGCAAACATCAGCAGAGAGAGCGCATCCGGCGCGGCCTGGTCACGGTGCCTGATCCAGCCGCGAAATTCGCCACTGCCGTTGGGCTCGCGCCGGCTGAAAACCTCCACCCCGCTGACCAGGCGGACTTCCACGCGCTCCCGAAAAAACTCCACTTTTTCCTGCCCGCTGGGGGTGCACTCCTCCCACGGCGGGTACTGCGGCCGCGGCGCCGCCGACCAGGTTTCCCCCGCCAGCGCTGCGAGGTCGGTGTAGGCCGCGGTGACCTGTACCTTCAGCTCGCCCTGCTGCAACATCTGCACTGTGGCATGGGTCGTGTTGCGCCCGCGCCGCAGTACATCGACCCGACAATCGATCGGGCCCAGCACCGCGGGCGCCAGGTAGAACGCGTTGACTGAGAGCGGGTCGGGATGGTCCAGCGCCTGCCGCAGCGCCTGGCCTGCAAGCGCCAGCACGTAACCGCCGTTGGGTACGGCGCCGATGCGCCAGCCCTCGCGCACATGGCCGCGCCAGAGATTCTCCCCCTGCCGTTCCACCGCCGTATCTTCTGCAAACTGGCTCATCCGGCCCCCGCTCACCGTTCAATGGCCTGAACCGCGGACCAAAGCTCACGCGCAGGCGCCGGTATTTTGTCCGGCACCGGCACTAATGTATATACTGGCCCGGTATCACGCGCTCTGGATAGCACCGCCCCCATGCCTCGCCGCAGCCAGTCTCGAATGAACCCGCTCGCGCCAGCAGCGCCGCTGCGGCGCCTGCTGGCGGCCCTGGCCCTGACCTGCTGCCCCGCCCTGATTGCCCAGGAGGTCGATCTCACCGGCGGGGTCCGGCAACTCGAGGACCGGACCGCGGAGAAGTCACTGCTGGAGGCCATAAAGCAGATAGAGTCCCGGGAGGGCGCGTACTCAGCCGACCTGCCCGAGCAGATGCTCAGCCTGGGGCTGGCCCTGCAGCAGCAGGACCGTCACGGCGAGGCGGCCGCTCTTTTCAAGCGCGGGGTTCACCTGGCCCGCATCAACAACGGCCTGTATTGCCAGGAGCAGGTGCCGCTGCTGCAGGGCGAGATCAGGAGTTCCATCGCGCTGGGGGAGTACGCCCGGGTGGACGAACTGCAGCAATACCTGTACCGGGTGGAGGTGCGCGGCCTCGACCAGGGGGAGGACCGGGCCGCGGCCCTGGTCAGGCAGGCGACCTGGCAGTTCAACGCCTACCAGCTCGGCCTCGGGGAGCAGGGAGCCGAGCGCCTGGCGAGGATGTGGGAACTGTACCGGATGGCCTGGAGCGACATCGAGGCCGCCCGGGGCGACACCTCTCCCGAACTGCTGCCGCCCCTCTACGGCCTGCTGCGCACCCAGTACCTGATCAACCAGTACCAGGCCGAGAACCAGCCCCAGGACAGCGCGTTCAGCCAGGGCCCGGCCAGCGCCCCGGCCGACCGGTTTTTCGCCTACAGGTCGCAGAACTATGAACTGGGCAAGAGCGTCATACTCGCGATCTACCAGGTCCAGCGCAGCGACAAGGGCGAGGACAGCCCGGAGGCCTTCCGGGCGCTGGTGGAGCTGGGTGACTGGGCGCTGTGGCACAAGCGGGTGGACGACGCCGCCGAAATCTACCGCCTGGCGCTGGCGGAACTCGGCGACCGGGACGGTGCCCAAGAGGAGCAGCAGCGCGCATTCGGGGAGCCGGTGCCACTGCCGGATATCGAGGGCCTGCGAACCCTGCCGCCGGCGGTGAGCGCGGACGAGGGCAATATGCTGGTAGAATTCAGGGTGGACGAGCGCGGCCGGGTGACAGACCTGGTGCGAACGGATACCAACACGGACATCGACAGCGCGGCCGAACGCCTGCTGCGGCTGTTGCGCAACACGAAATTCCGGCCCCGCTTCGAGGGCGGACAGCTGGCGGGGAGCGACAAACTGGTCAGGGCATATGACATCAAACCGTAATCCCGGGTATCTGCTGCTGCGCCTGGCAGGGATCGGCGCTGCCTGCCTGTTGCTGGGCGGCTGCCCCAGCGCCAGCACACCCACCACGCCCCAGACGCCCTCGACGCCGCCCAGCTCTCAGCCGCCGCCACCGCCCAGTGGCAGCCCGTCCAGCAGCCCATCGAGCAGTTCATCCGGCAGCTCTTCCAGCAGCTCATCGAGCAGCTCGGCCAGCGGCTCCCAGGGCCAGCCGGCGGGGAGTTCGGCCGCAGGCAGCCAGGGCCAGGCGGGCGAATCCGGCGGCGCGGAGTCCGCCGCGTCCCAGGGACAGGGCGACAGCAGCCAGGGCAGCGCCGACATGGGCGAGTTTCCCCAGGGCGAGGCACCCGGCGCCAGTGGCGACCAGGCCGCGGGCGGTGGTGAGCAGGCCGGCGCGGAGGCCGGGAGCACGGGCAGCGCCGGCGGCGGCGCCAGCGATGCCCTGCCGGACCTGACCGATGAAGAACCGAGTTTCGAGGACGTGATGGCGGGCATGGAAAGTGCCACCGGCACTGGCGAATCCGGCGCTGCGGGTGCTGCGGGCGGCGGCCCTGGTCAGCAAGGTACAGGCCAGCAGGGCCCTGGTCAGCAGGGAACAGGTCAGCAAGGTACAGGCCAGCAGGGCTCTGGTCAGCAGGGAACAGGTCAGCAGGGAGCGGGCCAGCAGGACGGCGGCGCATACGGCCAGGCCGGCATCCCGGGGGGCGGCGCCAGCGGCCCCCTGACGCCCGCTGAACAGGTGGCGATCCTCGATGCGCGCCTGGAAAAAGGTACCGGTGAGTTCGATTCGATGATCCTGGCGGAACAGACCACGCAGCGCAGCACCGCCCGGCAGCGCCCGCAGACGACCTACTCAGAAGCCGGCGCTGGCGCCGGGGCTGGCGGCTCTGCCGGCGGCGGGGAGGGCACGGACGACGGCAGTGGCACTGGTGAAGGAAATGGCGAGGAATACGGTGGTGGTGGCTACAGCACGGGCAGCGGTATCGGTGGCGGGGCCGGCGGTGGCGGCGGCGACATGCCCCAGAACGCCGCCAAGTATCCGCCGCCCAAGGATATCCCCAGCGGCAATGACGACGACGTGGTGGCGCGGCAGTTGCGCGAGGCGGCCATGCGCGAGCCGGACCCGGCGGTGCGGGAAAAGCTGTGGGATGAATATCGTAAATACAAGGGCATCAGCAAATGAAACTAGTGCGGCTGCTTGTGGTACTGGCGCTGGGACTGCCGCTGGGCGCCTGTGTCAACCAGACCATTACCACCAACGAGGTGCCGCAGGTCGCCACTGCCAGCGCGGCCGTGCCCGAGGGCCAGCTGCTGGACGTGGGCATCTCCATCTTCAATCCCGGTATCGAGGACTACGAGGAGGGCGAGCAGACCTATCCGGAGGTGCGCAAGGCCGAGTCCCGCTTCATGCCCTTCCTGCTGGCGGAGGCCATGCAGGAAAGCGGCGCCTGGGGTGCGGTGCGCGTGGTGCCCAACCCGGAGCAGATCAACGACCTGGTGGTCACCGGCAAGATCCTGCACTCCGATGGCGAGCGGCTGGAACTGCACATCAAGGCGGTCGACTCCCGCGGCGAGGTCTGGCTGGACCAGGACTACACCGGTGAGGCCAGCCGCTACGCCTACGAGGTCACCAAGCGCAATCAGTACGACCCCTTCCAGGCGGTATACAACACCATCGCCAATGACCTGCTGCAGCGGCAGGAAAAAGTGAAGGCCCAGGACCGCGAGCGCATCCGCCTCGTCACCGAGCTGCGCTTCGCCCGCAGCTTCTCGCCGGAGGCCTTTGACGGCTACCTCGAGGAGGACAAAAAGGGCCGCTTCACCGTTGTGCGCCTGCCCGCCAAAGACGACCCCATGCTGCAGCGGGTGGCCAGTATCCGCGAGCGCGACCAGATGTTTATCGACACCCTGCAGGAGTATTACCGGAGTTTCGGCGAGCAGATGCACGGTCCCTACGAGGAGTGGCGCCGGGAGAGCTACGAGGAGGCAGTGGCCCTGCAGGAACTGCAGTCCGAGAGCACCCGCCAGCTGATCGCCGGCGGCCTCGCCCTGATTGCCGGCATCGCCATGGCGACAACCGGGGACAGCGCCACGTCCCAGGTGGCGGGCCAGGTCGCCGTGCTGGGGGGTGGCTACATGCTCAAGGGCGGCCTGGACAAGCGCAACGAGGCCCAGATCCACGTGCAGGCGCTGGAGGAACTGGGCCAGTCGCTG
>JBFZEF010000129.1:0-12302 GCA_041307045.1 Halioglobus sp. | reverse complement strand
CACGTGGTGGAGGAGATCGCCGATTACGGACGCCAGTACAACCATGGGTTCGAGGCGGGCAGCAAAGCCGAGCTGATTATTGCCATGGCTCAGCTGAAGGATTCTGACGGCTTCATTATCTGCAACGGCTACAAGGATGCGGAATTCGTTGAGCTTGGCCTGTATGCGCGACAGATGGGCATTCCATGTTTCTTTGTCATCGAGACCCTGTCGGAACTTCCCATCATCGTAGAACGCAGCCGTGCCCTGGGCATCGAACCACTGATAGGCGTTCGCATCAAGACGACCGTTGCGGTGGACGGCTACTGGAGTCAGGACAGCGGCGACCGGTCGATATTCGGGCTCTCTACATCCGCACTCATGCGCTTGGTTGACGGCTTGCGCGATGCGGGCATGCTGCACTGCCTGCGGCTGCTGCACTGCCACCTGGGTTCACAGATTCCCAACATACGCAATGTGCGCAGCGGTGTGCTGGAGGCGTGTCGTTTCTACGCCGGCCTGGTGCAGGAAGGTGCGCCGATGGGCTATATCGACCTGGGTGGCGGCCTGGCAGTGGACTATGAAGGCGCCTGCACCAACAGCACCCACAGCATGAATTATCGCCTGGACGAGTACTGCGCCAATATCGTCGAGAGCATTTGCGAAACCCTGAACCCACTGGAGATCGAACACCCTGTCATTATCTCGGAATCCGGGCGTGCTACGGTAGCCTACTCCTCGATGCTGCTATTCAATATCCTCAATGTCAGTACCAGCACACCGATGGCCGGGCCTGCGGAGCTACCGGAAGATTGCGCGGAAACGCTCAAAAACCTGCTGGACATCCAGACGAGGCTGTCGTCAAAAAACTTCCAGGAATGTTACAACGACGTCCTGTTCTATCGCGACGAGTTGCGCGAACTGTTCCATCACGGCCAGGCCACCCTGCGCGAGCGGGCGCTGGCTGAGAATATTTTTCTGGTAGTCATGCATCGCATCGCTGCCATGCTGCCCGGGCTGCCGCGGGTCCCGCCGGAGTTACAGGATCTCCAGGAACAGCTATCGGACATTTACTACGGTAATTTCAGCCTGTTCCAGTCCCTACCGGACATCTGGGCGATAGACCAGCTGTTCCCCATCATGCCCATTCACCGCCTCGGCGAGAGACCCACCCGATCGGCAATACTGGCGGACCTCACCTGCGACTGCGATGGCAAGATAGACCGATTCTCGATGCCCGACGGGGAGCACAATGTACTGCCCGTGCACGAGTTTATCCCGGGCCAGGAATATTACCTCGGCGTGTTTCTGGTTGGCGCCTACCAGGAAACCCTGGGAGACCTGCATAACCTGTTCGGCGACACCAATGTGGTGAATGTCGCCCTACACACCGATGGCAGTTTCGAGTTTGCGCGGGAATTCCACGGCGACAGCATCGCCGATGTACTCAGCTACGTGGAGTATGAACCCAAGCAGCTACAGGAGAATTTTCGCCTGGTTGCCGAGAAAGCGGTGCGGGACGGCAAGATCAACGTTGCCCAGCGCAGCCAGATCGTGCAGGCTTTCAAGGCCAGCCTCCACGGCTATACCTACTTTGAGAATCACTGACCCGCAAGTGCAAGGAGTGGAAAGATGTCCAGGGTAATGATTATAGGCGCCGGCGGCGTCGGCGGCGTGGTCACGCACAAGTGCGCACAGCTGCCCGAAGTGTTCACCGACATAGTGCTGGCCAGCCGCAACGAGGCCAAGTGCAAGGCCATCGCTGCCCAGTTGAGCCGCCCGATCCGCACGGCCCAGGTGGATGCAGATAACGTGGCCGAGCTCACTGCGCTGCTGAAGCAGGAGCAGCCGGAGCTGGTCATCAATGTGGCGCTGCCTTACCAGGATCTCAGCATAATGGACGCCTGCCTGGCGGCCGGCGTGCACTACCTCGATACGGCCAACTACGAACCGAAGGACACGGCCAAGTTCGAGTACAGTTGGCAGTGGGCTTACCAGGATCGATTCAGGCAGGCCGGGCTGACTGCCCTGCTTGGCAGCGGCTTCGACCCCGGTGCGACCAATATGTTTACCGCCTACCTCGCCAAGCACTACTTCGACGAAATTCACGAGCTGGACATCATTGACGTCAACGGCGGGGACCACGGTTACCCGTTTGCGACCAACTTCAACCCGGAGATCAATATCCGGGAAGTCACGGCGGATTGCCGCCACTGGGAGAACGGCCAGTTTGTAACTACCACCCCGATGTCAAAGATGGCGCGATTTGAATGCCCGGAAGCTGTGGGCAGCTTCAATATCTACCGGCTCTACCATGAAGAACTCGAATCGCTGGCCAGGCATTTTCCCAGCCTGCGAAGGGCCCAGTTCTGGATGAGCTTTTCTGACAATTATCTCAAGCACCTCGAGGTCCTGGGCAATGTGGGCATGACCAGCATCGAGCCGGTCGACTACCAGGGGCAGAAGATCGTGCCGATCCAGTTCCTGGCGCAGCTGTTGCCGGATCCTTCCAGCCTCGGGCCCCGCACCAGGGGAAAGACCTGCATCGGCTGTATCGTGCGCGGGCTCAAGGACGGCCGGGAGCGGGTAATGTACCTGTACAATATCTGCGACCACCAGGAGTGTTACCGCGAGGTCCGGTCCCAAGCGATTTCCTATACTACCGGTGTGCCCGCCATGATCGGTGCGAAGATGATCCTCGAGGGCAAGTGGCGGCAGCCCGGGGTTTGGAATATCGAGCAGTGCGACCCGGACCCGTTCATGCAGGACATGAACCTGTATGGGCTGCCCTGGACCGTGGTTGAACTCGATCCGGGTTTCCAGCTGCAGCTGGTAAAAGGCAAGGACCTCTAGGGCCACACAGTGCAATTCACCGACTTCAGCAAGCTGGACCTGAACCGCCTGCCCACTCCCTGCTTCGTGGTCGACGAGGTCGCCGTCGAGCGCAACCTGCGCATCCTGCGCCAGGTCGCCGATGCCAGCGGCGCGAAAGTGCTGGCAGCCCTGAAGGCATTCTCGATGTGGCACCTGGCCCCGCTGGTGTCGCGCTATCTCCACGGCAGCTGCGCCAGCGGGCTGCATGAGGCCAGGCTGGGCAGCGACTACTATGGCGGAGAGGTGCATGTATTCAGTGCGGCCTACAGTGAGGCCAGCCTGAGGGAAATCCTGTTGCTCGCGGACCATGTGGTATTTAACAGCTGCAGCCAGTGGCTGCGCTTCCAGCCCCTGCTGCGGGCCGCAAAATCCCACCGCCCGCAGCTGCAGTTCGGCTTGCGGATCAATCCCGAACATTCAGAGGGTGCGGTTCCGATCTACGACCCCTGCGCACCGGGCTCGCGCCTGGGAATCCCCCTGTCACAGCTCGACGAAAGCGTCCTGGAGGGCATCAGCGGGCTGCACTTCCACACTCTGTGTGAGCAGGATTTCCCGCCGCTGCAACGAACACTGGCTGCAGTCGAGGAGAAATTCGGGCACCTGCTGGCGCGCATGGAGTGGGTCAACTTCGGCGGCGGGCACCATATCAGCCGTCCGGGCTACCAGCTCGATGAGCTGGTGGCGAGCATCCGTGAATTCAGCAAGAAATACGCGGTACAAGTGTACCTGGAGCCCGGTGAGGCGGTGGCTATCGGCAGCGGCGTGCTGGTTGCCGAGGTGCTGGATCTGGCGTGGAACACGCTGGACCAGGCGATACTCGACACCTCCGCCACCTGCCATATGCCGGACACCCTGGAAATGCCCTATCGCCCGGATATCATCGGCGCCGGGATCGCCGGTGAATTCCCCCATACCTATCGCCTGGGTGGGTTGACCTGCCTGGCGGGTGACGTGATCGGGGACTACAGTTTTGCCGAGCCCCTGCGGGTTGGCCAGCGCCTGGTGTTCGGCGATATGGCCCACTACACCATGGTCAAGACCTCAACCTTCAACGGCACCCAGCTGCCCGCCATTGCGGTCTGGAATTCCAGCACCGATGAACTGACGCTGGTGCGGGAATTCGGCTACGCGGATTTCCGCGACCGCCTGTCCTGATGCCCAGCCTCTAGAGCAGCGCGCTGTAGTCCGCCTGCAACTGCTCGAAGCTCAGGCTGGAGATGAACCGCGAAAAGCTCATCCAGGTGGCCAGTCCCTTGAGATCGGCAAAATGCGGCGGCAGGAACTTGGGCGGCACCACGACACCCTCATCCATCAGCACCCGATAGGCTTTGACGTCCTCGAGCGTGACCTTGCCACAAAACAGTACCGGGAGGTTATCCAGCTTGCCTTCACTCATGGCCAGACGCATGAAGTTGTAGGTCTGGATAAAGCCGCGCATATAGGCCAGATCCTTGGTGAAAGGCCTGCCCTCGGGGGTGCTGCCGCGAAATATCCTGACTGCGATCGCATAAGAGTCGTCATCCGACATCTCGTTACTGCGCAGATAGTCGAACACCTCGACAAAATTCGCGCCCTCCTCCGCCAGCGTAACGGCGCGAACGCGGTTGATCAGCCGATACAGCCGCGATGGGCTCGAGCGCATGGTGAGGATCTCGGTCAATACCGCGAGGCCCTCCTGTGTGGTGGTGGACGAGGGCGGACCCTTGCCGAGGAAGGTACACCAGGGCTGCGCCATGCCGTTGAGCGTGGTGCCCAGGTGTACCCAGCCCTCGTGCACCTCGAGCACATCGATATCCAGTGCATTGAACCGGGCATCGCTGCGTATTTTCAGGTAATCGGATCCCGCGGCGGCATCGGCGGTCATCTGGTCATTCAGCAGTACCCTTATGCCGGCGTCGGGAAAGGCGTTAATCAGCCGCGTATTGAGCATCTCCACGGCGCGCTCGGCGCTGATCGTTTTCTCCGCTTCCATCATGGACTGGTTTTTCAGCAGATTTATCAGGGTGGCTTCCATGGTCGTGCCCAGGTCCGCAAGGGTCGGGTCGCCGGCATGAAACACGTCCGATGCAGAACCATAAAGCTCCTCCGAGTAGACGCCGAAGTCCGGCGTTCCCCGCGCCTCCAGCAGGCGAACTACTGTCTGGTACTCCCGGCAGATGCGCCGCATGATCGTTGCCAGCGGGTTCAACTGGCCGAGCTTGCGGGCGATATCCCTGTCTATCTGGTGAAACACATTGCGCGCCGACGCGGGATCGAACTCGAGGGGGTTCTTGCGCTGGTAATACGCCGTATCCACCACCGGCAGGACCTTGCAGTTGCTGGCGAAAAAATCGCTGCGCACGCTGTTGCACCACTTTATCCCATCGAGGATCCGGATCGGTCGCTGGGCTTCCACTATGCGGTCCGACAGCTCCCGCACCAGTTCGAGGTACCTGGTATTGTTCTCAGACATGCGCACTACTCATCGGCCTCACCCCTTTACTCACGGATACTGTCGCCATCAGCGCTTGCGCAGGATCACTGCGGTGCGCAGCCTGCTGGCCCCGAATAAACTCATGGAGGCGAAATCGGCTCGCGCAATGGGCACATGCTGGCATTCGATAGAATCGCGATTTTCATCGGCAATTGTCAGGTGCGGGCCGATTTCCAGGTCCGGGTCGTGAAAATACAGGCAGTTTTCATCAAAGCCGCTGACAACCACCCAGTGGGGAGCCTTGCGGTTATCCAGGCGGTAACTGGAGATGAGTATCAGCACGTTATCACCCCTGGCATAGCAGTCTGCCAGCTTGCGCTGTCCGATATCGGCAAACCGCACAGGTAATTTCTGCTTTTTCGCCTGCGCGATAAACGATTCATGCACCAGGCTCATGACGCGCTTTTTGTTCGGATCGCGCACCCCATCGACAAACAGGGGCCCTCTTCTGCTGATCCAGACTTCGGCAGCAAAACCACGGGCAGTCGCCGCCAGGGCCAAACCGACGGGATGACAACCACCGTGGCCGGATGTCATGAAAATCGTGGTCGCCTCCCGCCAGATCTCCACCTCTTCCAGCGGGCTGGGGGAGTACCTCGGATCGAGTCCGTTCATCGCCATCATCAGCGAGGCGGGGCCACAGGTGAAAGGCGTTGTCTGGGAAATCCAGGGAATGGCCCGGTTCTGGTTGACCGGATGCAGGCGATGGATGCATTTCTCCATGCGCAGGGCGTCACTGCGGTCTTCATAGTAGCCCTGGTACAGGCCGAACTGCGTATAGCCGAGTTTGCGGTACAACTGGATTGCCGCCTCATTGTTATTGGCAACCTCCAACCGCATATACAGTGAGCCCGCATCCCGGGCGGCCTGCTCGGCCTGATCAATCAGCCTGGCGGCGAGGCCCTGCCCACGGCACACCGGGTCGACCGCCAGCGAGTAAAGACGGGCGAGTCGGGTTCCGCGCCGCTGGATGACGAGGATATAGCCGCCCAGTACGCCCTGGTTATCGTTGACCAGGAAGACACAGCCCTTGTGCTTGATCCAGCGCTTGAAAGAGCGCCGGCTGAGGCGGTCGCCCTGGAAAGCGAGGGCTTCGAGGCGCAGCAACTCCTCGATATCCGTCGCGATGACCCGGCGAATGACGCTCATGGCGCCCCCCGGGCAAGGGTCTGGCGGCACCACGCGGCCAGCGCCGACAGGCACCGCTCGGGGTGGTGGTAATTGGGCTGCAAGCTCATTGTTACTTGTTCCTTGAGCCACGAAATATATCCCGAGCTGCAATTGACTACCAGCCGGGGCTGTAAAATACTTGCGCCGTACCCCGCGCGCCACCGCCCACAACCCGGATCCAGTCGATGTCCCAGACCCTAATTGTCATCCATAGCCTGAAGGACTGGACGCCCTACTATCCCAGCCAGCAGGTCATTGCCTTCAGCGAGTACATGAACGGCAAACACCTGCGCACCGCGCCGCGCACGCGCATCATCAACCTCTGCCGCAATTTCGATTACCTTTCTGAAGGGTATTACTGCTCACTGCTGGCGGAGGCGCGCGGCCACAATGTCATTCCTTCGGTGCGCACCCTGAACGACCTCAGCAAGCGCGCGCTCTACCGCATCCACATAGATGACTTCGGTGAGAAGGTATACAACTCCCTGAAGCAGGCCGATCCTGAACAACCGATAATCCTGCACAGCTATTTTGGGCGCACCGAGGACAAGCGCTACCACGACCTGTCGGAGAAACTGTTTGAATCCTTCCCCTGCCCCATCCTCGAAATAACCCTGCGCTGCCGCAAGCGCTGGGAAATCGCCAGCCTCAAGCCGAAATCGCCGAAGCAGCTGAACGAGGTGCAGGCCGGCCACTTCGCCGAAGCCCTCAACATTTTCAGCAGGAAGGTCTGGCGCAAACACAAGAAGCAAAAGGCCGCCCGCTACGACCTGGCTATTCTATGTGATCCGGTGGAGGTGATGCCGCCGTCGAACAAGGGCGCGCTCAAGCGGTTTATCCGCGCAGGCAAAGAGATGGGCATCGACTGCGAGGTTATCCGCCAGCGGGATTACCTGCGCTTGCCGGAATACGACGGGCTGTTCATTCGCACCACGACCAACATCGATCACTACACCTACCGTTTCGCCAAAAAGGCCGAGAACGAGGGCCTGGTGACCATCGATGACAGCACTTCGATCCTGCGCTGCACCAACAAGATATACCTGGCCGATCTGTTCAGGATCCACAAGGTGTCTGCACCCCGCACCGTGGTGCTGTACAAGGACCAGCCGGCCCAGCTGCTGGAGCTGGAACAGTCCCTGGGCTTCCCCATCGTGGTAAAAATCCCCGATGGGGCGTTTTCCAAGGGTATAGAAAAGGCCCGGGACCCGGCGGAGCTGGCAACAATTTGCAAGAAGCTGTTTCGCCATTCCACCCTGTTACTGGCCCAGGAGTTTCTGTACACCGAATTCGACTGGCGCATCGGGGTGCTGGACAACCAGCCGCTCTACGCCTGCAGGTATTTTATGGTGAAAGACCATTGGCAGATTTATCGCCACGGCAACCGCACCGACTCGGGAGGCTTTGAGACCCTGCCGATTGCCGACGTACCGCACTCCGTGGTGGAAACCGCCCTGAAAGCCACCCGGCCCATCGGGTCCAGCCTTTACGGTGTGGACCTGAAGGAGCGCGATGGCAAGGGCTGCGTCATCGAAGTCAACGACAACCCCAATGTCGACAAGGGCGTCGAGGACAAGTACCTGGGAATGGACCTGTACCGCCGCATCATGGGCACCATGCTGCAACGCATGGAAGCCCGCCGCGGCCATTAATGTTCTCGTGCCCTACAAGCTCAGGACTTTCTCGCCGCGGGAGATGCCGGCCACGCCCGAGCGCACCACCTCGAGTATCTCCACGCCGGCCATCGCCGCCACGAAGGAGTCGAGCTTGTCGCTGGTACCGGCCAGCTGTATCGTGTAGACGTTGGGCCCCACATCCACGATCTGGCCGCGAAAAATATCGGTAGTGCGCTTCACCTCTTCCCGCAGGGCGCCCTGGGCCCGCACCTTGATCAGCATCAGGTCACGCTCGATATGGGCACCCTCTGTCAGGTCCACCAGTTTCACCACATCAACCAGTTTGTTGAGGTGCTTGGTGATCTGTTCGATCTGCTTGTCATCCCCGAACGTGGTCAGGGTCAGTCGCGACAGCGTGGGATCGTTGGTGGCCGCCACGTTGAGGGTTTCGATGTTATAGCCCCGCTGGGAGAACAGGCCGACCACGCGGGACAGTGCACCGGGTTCGTTTTCCATCAGCATTGAAATAATCCGCCGCATGTCAGGTCCTCTCGTTCTTGCTCAGCCACATATCTTTCATCGAGCCATGGGGCGCCACGTGCATGGGATAGACGTGCTCCATCGGGTCGATGATGATATCGAGGAATACCAGTTTATCCTTCATGGCAAAGGCCTCCTCCATTTTTGCGTCGAGGTCGGCCAGTTCCTTAACCTGCATGCCCACGTGGCCGTAAGCTTCCACCAGCTTGACGAAATCAGGCAGCGAGTCCTCGTAGGTACTCATCGCGTAGCGGCCCTCGTACTGCATATCCTGCCACTGCTTGACCATGCCCAGATAATTGTTGCGCAGATTGATGATCTTCACCGGGGTGTTGTACTGGGTACAGGTCGACAGCTCCTGGATGTTCATCTGGATACTGCCCTCGCCGGTGACACAGGCCACGTCCATGTCAGGGAACGCCAGCTTGACCCCCATGGCGGCGGGCAGGCCGAAGCCCATGGTGCCCAGGCCACCTGAATTGATCCAGCGCCGCGGCTTATCGAAACGGTAGTACTGGGCCGCAAACATCTGGTGCTGGCCCACATCCGAGGTCACGTAGGCATCGCCGTCCGTCACCCGGTACAGGCTTTCGATCACCTGCTGGGGCATGATCATCTTGCTCTGGCTGTAGCGTCGGCCCGTCCACAGTCCATGTTTTGCGCGCCACTCGTCGATTTGTTTCCACCAGCGCTCCAGCGCTCCCTGGTCCGGCAGGTCCGCCTCTTTTTCCCGGACGGCGTCGACCTGGACCAGCATTTCCTCCAGCACCGCCACCACCGGGCCGACGATGGGAATATCCGCGGGCACGGTCTTGGAGATCGCGGCGGGGTCCACGTCAATATGAATGATCTTGGCGCCGGGGCAGAACTTGCTCACGGTGTTGGTTACGCGGTCATCAAAGCGGGCGCCCACCGCCAGGATCACATCGCTGTGGTGCATGGCCATATTGGCCTCGTAGAGGCCGTGCATGCCCAGCATGCCGAGGAACTGGCGGTCGGTGGCAGGAAACGCGCCCAAACCCATAAGCGTATTGGTCACCGGATAATTCAGCTCCCTCGCCAGGCGGGTCAGCAGGTCGCTGCCATCGCCCTGCACCACGCCACCCCCGGCATAGATCACCGGGCGCTTGGCGGACAGCAATAGTTTCGCCGCCTTCTTGATCTGGCCCGTGTGGCCGCGCTGGGCCGGCGCGTAGGAGCGCATTTTCACCGTGCGCGGGTAGCTGTACTCGAATTTCTCGTCGGGGCGGGTGAAGTCCTTGGGAATATCGATGACAACCGGCCCGGGGCGGCCGGTGGAGGCGATGTAAAACGCCTTCTTCACCATCACCGGGATATCCTCCGCGCGCTTGACCATGAAGCTGTGTTTCACGATGGGGCGCGAAATACCGATCATGTCGGTTTCCTGGAAGGCGTCCTCGCCGATCAGGTGGCTCTGCACCTGGCCGGAAAATACCACCATGGGGATCGAGTCCATGTAGGCGGTGGCGATACCCGTGATCGCATTGGTGGCGCCGGGGCCGGAGGTGACCAGTACCACGCCGGGCTTGCCGGTGGCCCGGGCATAGCCGTCCGCGGCGTGGGTCGCCGCCTGTTCATGCCGCACCAGCACATGGGGTACCTTGCAGTCCTTGAACAGGGCGTCATATATGTGCAAAACCGCGCCACCCGGATAGCCGAAAATAAACTCTACACCTTCGTCTTCAAGAGCGCGGGCGATCATCTCGCCACCGGATAACAACTCCACAATCAATCTCCCATAATAGCCAGGCGCCCGGCGCGTAACCCTCGCGGGGGCATGCTGAAATCATGTGTGAACGTTGCTGCGGAAACGGCCCTGAACAGGCCCTTCGGTTGGCGACGCCACCCCCTTCAAGCTCGATACACTGCCCGGGAACATACCCCCGGCGACACTCCTTGGGGGGTATACGATCACGAACGCCCGTGTATCGGTTGCCCTGCGGGATAGCGCAGTGTCTGGCCCTCAACCTGGCCCTTGGGGTCCTGGTTGAATACGGGACTTACCAACAGCTGCACCCGAATGATGGGATCGGGGCAGTAGGCCAGAGATCGAGGGTACTCGATGTTAGCCGTTGCCATCGGTAAGACGACCCTATTGTTCGCAGGAACACCGCCAAAGTCAATCGCCGCAGCCATGCATTACGCCCCAAAACCGCATTGCCTCTGGCGGGTCGCTGGGTTACTTTAGATCTCGAAGGCATGCGACACCGGAGGATTTTGATGTGAAAGCCGCAAAACACGTTTGCCTGGCCGCAGTCGCGGCAGCGGCGCTGGTGCTGGGCAGCGCCTCGGCCAGCGCCGATGGCACCTACTATCGCTGGCTGGATGAGCGGGGCACCCCGGTCAACAGTGACCGGCCACCGCCGGCGGGAACGCCCTACGACGTGGTCTCCACCAAGTCCAAGCTGAAGCGCGAAGTGGGCGCCGGCGAAGGCGCGGTGCCCGCGACCGTGGAACCCAGCGTCGGCAATGAGTTTGAGCCGGTAAAGACCCAGGCAGAGGCTGTGAAGAAGAACCCGGAGATGTGCAAGCGGGCCCAGGAGAACCTCGAGACACTCAATACCAAGGTACAAATCCAGGTCCGCAATGACCAGGGTGAGCTGCGACCGCTGAGCGAGGAAGAAAAGGAAGAGCAGCGCAAACGCGCCATGGACACCATCAAGGCCCACTGCAACTAGCACGCTGAGCCGCGCCTGGACCCGGATGAAAAAGGCCCACTGTCAGGGCCTTTTTACTGTCAGTACACCGTCAGCCGCGACTGAACGTCGTCTTGGCGCCGTCGAAATCCACCGCGATCGTCTGGCCGGGCTCGAAATCTCCCGCCAGGATGTGCTGGGCCAGGGGGTTTTCCAGCAATTGCTGGATAGCCCGCTTCAGGGGCCGGGCGCCATACACCGGGTCATAGCCCACTGCCACCAGGTGATCCATGAAGGCAGGGCTGAGTTCGAGCCCCAGTTCGCGTTCCGCCAGACGCTGCTCCAGGAAGCGCAACTGGATCCCGGCGATCCCGCGAATCTGGTCCCTTGCCAACGGGTGGAATACCACCGATTCGTCTATGCGGTTGATGAATTCCGGGCGGAAGTGGCTGCCGACCACGTTCATGACGGCGGCTTTCATGGCCTCGTAGTTTTCCTCGCCCGCCATCTCCTGGATCAGGTCCGACCCCAGATTCGAGGTCATTACCACCACGGTATTGCGAAAGTCCACGGTGCGGCCCTGGCCATCGGTCAGGCGGCCGTCCTCCAGTACCTGTAGCAGGATATTGAATACATCCGGATGGGCTTTCTCCACCTCGTCCAGCAACAGCAGGGAGTAAGGTCTGCGGCGCACGGCCTCAGTCAGGTAGCCGCCCTCCTCATAACCGACATAGCCCGGGGGGGCGCCGATCATGCGCGCCACCGAGTGTTTCTCCATGAACTCCGACATATCGATCCGCACCATGGCGTCATCGCTGTCGAAGAGGAAATCCGCCAGCGCCTTGCACAGCTCGGTCTTGCCGACACCGGTGGGGCCGCAGAAGATGAACGAACCGATCGGCCGGTGCGGGTCTTGCAGGCCGCTGCGGCTGCGGCGGACGGCGTTGGCGACCGCCTCGACGGCCTCGTGCTGTCCGACGACGCGCTGGTGGA